>NZ_JBIVPK010000027.1:0-119871 GCF_044754605.1 Streptomyces sp. NPDC093064 | reverse complement strand
TTGTGGCCCCCCCCCGCCGGGGGCCCCGGCGCCCCCCCCCCCCCCCCCGGGGGGGGGGGCCCCCCCCCCCCCCCGGGGGGGGGGGGGGGGGGGGGGGGGGGGGGGCGCCCCCCCCCCCCCCCCCCGACGTGGCCGCCGAGGGGGCGGAAGGGCAGCGCCTAACGCCGACCGGCCGGGGTGGCCGGGAGCACAGCTTGAGCCGTCTTGCCGCAGGTCACCGGGCGGCTCCGAACTCCTGGGTCCAGTAGTTGCCGGGCTGGGCGAGACCGACGCCGATCTCCTTGAAGGAGCAGTTGAGGATGTTCGCCTTGTGGCCGGCGCTGGACATCCAGCCCGCCATGACCTGCTCCGGAGTGGCGTAACCGTAGGCGACGTTCTCGCCGTAGCTCTGCCAGCTGTAGCCGGCGCGCGTGATGCGGTCGCCCGGGTTGGACCCGTCGGACCCGGTGTGTGACATGTTCCGGTGGGCCGCCATGTCCTCGCTGTGTGCCTGGGCGGCCTTGGTCAGCTTTGCGTTCACGGTCAGCGCCGAGCAACCGGCCTTGGACCGCTCGGCGTTGACGAGTTCCACGACGCGAGCCGTGGGCCCGGACGATGTGCCGGTGTCCTTGGACGCGCTCGGTGCGGCGGGCGCACTGGCATCCGGCGCGCTCGGTGCGGCGGGCGCACTGGCATCCGGCGCGCTCGGTGCGGCGGGGGCAGCGGTGTCCGGCGCGCTCGGTGCGGCGGGGGCAGCGGTGTCCGGCGCGCTCGGTGCGGCGGGGGCAGCGGTGTCCGGCGCGCTCGGTTGGCTGGGGGCGGCCGACTCGGCCGGGGCCCCCTGCGGCGGGCTGATCGGGGAGAGGGGGTTGCCCTTCTGCCAGTTCCAGCCCGGGTTGCCCTTCTGCCAGTTCCAGCCTGGGTTGCCCTGCGGCTTCCAGCCGGGGTTGCCCCCGGGGGCGGGCGGCTGGCCGGTGCAGGCCAGCGCGGTGGAAGGTATGGCGACGGCGCCCGTGACGACGGCGGCGACGACTATGCGCCGGTAGTGCTGCTTCTTGCGGTGCGTGCCCATTGCGTGACCTCGCTCGGGGTGGGGGGTCGTCATTCTCTGGACGGCTCCGCAAAGGTCGCAAAGGGCCCTTGGTACTACTTGACCTCGTAGGTTCGCGAGACCCTTGCGAAAGCGAACGCAGGCGTGCTGCCCTCGGCCGACGCGGCCTCCGAATTCCTGGCACACCGTCAGAAGACCCCGGGCCGCGCGGGACGGGCGAAGGTGACGGGGGAGGGGAGCGCCGCCGGGCTCACCGCGACACGCTCCCGCACGAAGACGGACAAATCCCACATGTCGCCAGGGCGGCATCTACTAAGCCGCCCGCTTAGTTGCGGGAATGATGTGATGGATGTCACGGAATCACGATTTCGTGACCATGTTCCACGTGTTGTGTCGCCGGGTCCCATGTGAGGGGAGGGGCGCGTCCCGCGTGATGCGCGGGGCGCGGCGACACACCGGTCTTTCACCCTTCGTTTTCTTGAGTCGTTCGTGTTTGCGGCGTAGGTTCGGCCCATGACCGGACCTCGGACCGAGTCCACAGCCGCGGAGCTTCGTGACGCCGGGCTGCGCGTGACCGCCGTGCGGGTGGCGCTGCTCGAGACCGTACGGGCAGGTGATCACCTCGATGTCGAGGCGATCGCCTCGGGCACGCGCGAACGCGTCGGTCACGTCTCCCTGCAAGCCGTCTACGAGGCGCTGCGCGCGCTCACCGCGGCGGGGCTCGTGCGCCGTGTCGAACCGGCCGGCAGCCCGGCCCGGTTCGAGGGGCGCGTCGGGGACAACCACCACCACGTCGTGTGCCGCTCGTGCGGTGCCCTCGCCGACGTCGACTGCGCCGTCGGCGACGCTCCCTGTCTGGCCGCGTCCGAGGACCACGGCTTCTCGATCCACGAGGCCGAGGTCAACTACTGGGGCCTGTGCCCCGCCTGTTCCACCTCCGGCAGTACCTGAGCTCGCGATCCGCCCAGTCCGGAAGGAAGACCATGTCCGAGAACCCCGATGCAATCGTGACCGACGCGAAGACGGAGGGCACAGGCGGCTGCCCGGTCGCGCACGGTCGTGCGGCGCACCCCACCCAGGGCGGTGGAAACCGCCAGTGGTGGCCGGAGCGCCTCAACCTGAAGATCCTCGCCAAGAACCCCGCGGTGGCCAACCCCCTCGGCGGGGACTTCGACTATGCCGAGGCGTTCAAGAGCCTCGACCTCCCGGCCGTCAAGCGGGACGTCGCCGAGGTGCTGACCACCTCGCAGGACTGGTGGCCCGCCGACTTCGGCCACTACGGCCCCTTCATCATCCGGATGGCGTGGCACAGCGCAGGCACCTACCGGATCAGCGACGGCCGGGGCGGCGCCGGCGCCGGCCAGCAGCGCTTCGCACCGCTCAACAGCTGGCCGGACAACGGGAACCTGGACAAGGCCCGCCGCCTGCTGTGGCCGGTGAAGAAGAAGTACGGCCGGAGCCTCTCGTGGGCCGACCTCATGATCCTCGCGGGCAACGTCGCCCTGGAGTCGATGGGCTTCAAGACCTTCGGGTACGCCGGCGGCCGTGAGGACGTGTGGGAGCCCGAGGAGGACGTCTACTGGGGTCCCGAGACCACCTGGCTCGGCGACGAGCGCTACACCGGTGACCGCGAGCTGGAGAACCCGCTCGGCGCGGTCCAGATGGGTCTGATCTACGTCAACCCCGAGGGTCCGAACGGCAACCCGGACCCGATCGCCGCGGCCCGCGACGTCCGTGAGACGTTCCGCCGGATGGCGATGAACGACGAGGAGACGGTCGCCCTGATCGCGGGCGGTCACACCTTCGGCAAGACCCACGGCGCGGGCCCCGCCGACCACGTCGGTCCCGCCCCCGAGGGCGCCTCGATGGAGGAGCAGGGTCTGGGCTGGCGGAGCACCTACGGCACCGGCAAGGGCGGCGACGCGATCACCAGCGGCCTGGAGGGCATCTGGACGGACACGCCGACCACCTGGGACAACAGCTTCTTCCAGATCCTGTTCGGTTACGAGTGGGAGCTGTTCAAGAGCCCGGCCGGCGCCTACCAGTGGCGGCCGAAGGACGGCGCGGGCGCGGACACCGTCCCCGACGCCCACGACCCGTCCAGGCGGCACGCGCCCACGATGCTGACGACGGACCTCTCGCTGCGCGTCGACCCGGCCTACGAGCCGATCTCGCGCCGCTTCATGGAGAACCCGGAGGAGTTCGCGGACGCCTTCGCGCGCGCGTGGTTCAAGCTGACCCACCGCGACATGGGCCCGGTTGTGCGCTACCTCGGCCCGGAGGTTCCGGCCCAGACGCTGCTGTGGCAGGACCCGCTGCCCGAGGCGGAGTACGAGCAGATCGACGCCGGGGACGCCGCCGAGCTCAAGGCCAGGATCCTCGACTCGGGTCTGTCCGTGCCGCAGTTGGTGTCCACCGCGTGGGCGTCGGCCTCCACCTTCCGCGGCAGCGACAAGCGCGGCGGTGCCAACGGCGCCCGCATCCGGCTTCAGCCGCAGAGCGGCTGGGAGGTCAACGACCCCGACGAGCTGGCGACGGTGCTGCGCACCCTGGAGCAGGTCCAGGAGTCCTTCAACGCCGCCCAGGGCGGCGGCAAGCGGGTCTCGCTGGCCGACCTGATCGTGCTCGCCGGTGGTGCGGCCGTCGAGCGGACTGCCAAGGAGGCCGGCGTCGACGTCGAGGTGCCCTTCACCCCGGGCCGCGTGGACGCCTCGCAGGAGCAGACCGACGCGGAGTCCTTCGCCGCGCTGGAGCCCACCGCCGACGGGTTCCGCAACCACTACGGGAAGGGCAACCGGCTGCCGGCCGAGTACCTGCTGCTCGACCGGGCGAACCTGCTGACCCTGAGCGCCCCCGAGATGACGGTCCTCGTCGGTGGTCTGCGCGCCCTGGGCGCCACGTACAAGGGTTCGCAGCTCGGCGTCCTCACCGCGACGCCCGGCGTGCTGACCAACGACTTCTTCGTCAACCTGCTCGACCTGGGCACGACGTGGAAGGCGACGTCCGAGGACGCCGCTGCCTTCGAGGGCCGCGACGCCGCCACCGGTGAGGTCAAGTGGACGGGCAGCCGTGCCGACCTCGTCTTCGGGTCCAACTCCGAGCTGCGCGCGCTCGCGGAGGTGTACGCGAGCGACGACGCGAAGGAGAAGTTCGTCGAGGACTTCGTCGCGGCGTGGGTCAAGGTCATGAACCTCGACCGGTTCGACTGTGCCTGATCGCGCATGACCACAACCGAACACATCTGATCATGCCTAACAACGGCTGATCATGACATCGAGGCCGGCCGGCCCGCTCCGGCCGGCCTCGACGTGTTCCCGCCTCCCCGTGTCCCGGAATCTTGTTTCGTCCTACACCTAAGTGCATAATGCGCTTATGTATAAGCGGGTTATGGACCCAGTGGGCCCCGAGGCGTCGCCCGAGGACCTGATGATCGCCGTCGAGCAGATGGTCCGCTACGTACGCCGCAGCGCCACCGCCGGCGGACTGAGCACGGCCGCCTCCTCGGCACTGTCCCGGCTGGGCCGAGAGGGCCCCTACCGGCTGACCGAGCTGGCCCGGGCGGAAAGCGTGTCCCAGCCCAACATGACCCAGCTCGTGACCCGGCTGGAGCGGGCGGGCCTGGTACGGCGCACCGCCGACCACAGCGACGGCCGGGGCGTGCTGGTGGAGGCCACCGACGCCGGTCTCGAGCTCTTCCGGCAGCGCCGCGCCGAACGCGCCCGGGCCCTTCAGCAACTCGTGGAGGAACTGCCCGAGGCCGAGCAGCGCGCGGTGCGGGTCGCGCTGCCGGCCCTGGCCCGCGTCATCGAGGACCGCCAGGCGCGCTCCTGACCCGCCGCGCCGCCACCGCTCACCTCAGCCCACCTCACAGGAGAGGCGCACATGAGTGCACCGCACGGAAAGACCGCCGGTCACGGAAAGGCCGCCAGCCCTTTCAAACAGCCCAAGGCCGTCTGGGCCGTCGCGTTCGCCTGCGTCATCTCGTTCATGGGCATCGGCCTGGTCGACCCGATCCTGCCGGCCCTGGCCGAGAGCCTGCACGCCACGCCCAGCCAGGTCTCCCTGCTGTTCAGCAGCTACCTGATCGTCACCGCGGTCGCGATGCTGATCGTCGGCTGGTTCTCCAGCCGCTTCGGGGCCAAGCGCACCCTCGTCACCGGCCTGGCCGTCATCGTCGTCTTCGCCGCCCTGGCCGGCTCGTCGGGCTCCATCAACGGCATCGTCGGCTTCCGCGCCGGCTGGGGGCTGGGCAACGCCCTGTTCATCGCCACCTCGCTGGCCGTCATCGTCGCCTCGGCCAGCGGCGGCTTCGGCGGCGCGATCATCCTCTACGAGACCGCGCTCGGCCTCGGCATCGCCGTCGGCCCGCTGCTCGGCGGCGAACTGGGCGCCATCAGCTGGCGCGGCCCCTTCTTCGGCGTCGCCGTCCTCATGGCCGTCGCCCTCATAGCCACCCTGGCTTTCGTCCCGACCCTGCCGAAACCCGAACGCCGCACCTCGCCCCTCGCCCCCCTCAGGGCACTGCGCCACCGCGGCCTGCTGACCATGGGCATCATGGCCCTGCTGTACAACTGGGGCTTCTTCACCATGCTCGGCTACGCGCCGTACCCGATGGAGCTCAGTGCCCACCAGCTCGGGCTGGTCTTCACCGGCTGGGGCCTGCTCGTGGCCGCCTTCAGCGTCTTCTTCGCCCCGCGCCTTCAGGCCCGCTACGGCACCGCCCCCGTGCTCTACGCCAACCTGCTCGGCCTGAGCATCGTGATGGCCGTCATCGCGGCCGGCGTCGCCACGCCCACCGTGGTCATCGTGGCGGTCGTCGCCAGCGGCGCCTTCATCGGCATCAACAACACCCTGACCACCCAGGCCGTCATGCTCGTCTCCCCGGTCGAGCGGCCCGTCGCCTCCTCCGCGTACGGCTTCCTGCGGTTCATCGGCGGCGGCCTGGCACCCTACGTCGCCGGCAAGCTCGCCGACGCCACCGACCTCAGCGTTCCGTTCTACCTGGGCGCCGCCACCTTCCTCCTCGCCATTGCGGTGCTGGCCTGCGGCCACCGGCTGCTGCGGGAGGCCGAGACGCGCACCGGTGAAGGGGAGCCCGCCACACCGACGTTCACGCCCGTCGGCACCGCTGCGTCCACCGGCACGCCGCCCGTGGTCGTCGCCGTGGGCGCCCACGACGGTGCCGCCGTGATCGTCGACGCCGCGGCACGGCTCGCCCGGGACACCGGCAGCCCCCTGGAGGTCGTGCACGTCCAGCAGACCGCCGTCGTCGAGGAACAGGCGGCCGACGCCGAGGACTTCGCGCAGGCCCGCGCCACCGTCACCGCGCACCTCGACCGCCTCGCCGCCCATGGAGTCGTCGCGCGGGGCCAGATCCTCGGCAGCGTCGGCGACCACGCGGCGGCCGGCCGCGCCCTGGCCCGGCACGCCGCCGAGGTGGGCGCGCGTGCCGTGGCGGTGGGCCGTTCGCCGCGTGGCCCGCTCGCCCAGTTCGCCGACGGCAGTTTCACCGCGGCCCTGACCCACGCCGCCACCTGCACGGTGGTCCTGGTCGACCCCGACAGCGAGCCGCGGCCGCTGAGCGCGGCCACGTTGTCGGAACTCCGGGGCGCGGCGGGCTGACCGGCGTCCGATCCCCGGACGGGGACCGCGGGGCGGACGTCCGCCCCGCGGTCCCCGTCCGTGCGGCGGGCGCTACCGGTCGCGGGGCGCGCGCCGCGTGTGCGAGCGGGGGTCGACGGCCAGGGAGCCCGCGGTGACCTCCTCGGGGTCGAGTTCCTCCCGGCCGTGCCGGTCGCCGCGGAACACGTCGCCGTACAGGTCCTCGAGCCAGGAGGACTGGTAGATCGTGTCGAGGTAGCGCTCCCCGAGGTCCGGGGCGATGGCCACGGCGGTCAGGTCGCGGGCGTCGTTGCGCGACAGCCAGTCCATCGCGCCGCTGACCACCGTCCCGGTGGAGCCGCCGAACAGGAAGCCGCGCCGGGCCAGCCGATGGCAGGCGCGGATGGTGTCCGCCTCCTCGACCTGAACCACCTCGTCGACGAAGGACTCGTCGAGCAGCGGTGGGCGCATGCTCATGCCCAGTCCGGGGATCATCCGCCGGCCCGGCTTGCCGCCGAAGGCCACCGAGCCGACGGTGTCCACCGCGACGATCCGCACCGGCCGGTGCCACTCGCGGAAGAAGCGGGCGCAGCCCATCAGCGTGCCCGTGGTGCCCGAGCCGACGAACAGCACGTCGAGTCGGGGGAACTGGCGGGCGATCTCCGGCGCGGTCCTGCGGTAGTGGGCCCCCCAGTTGTTCGGGTTGGTGTACTGGCTGAGCCAGACGTACCGCTCGTCGGAGGCGCACAGCGCGCGGACGTAGTCGATCCGCGCGCCGAGGAAGCCGCCGTTGGCGTCCAGGTCGGCGATGACGTGCACCTCGCTGCCCAGCGCCTCCATCAGCAGCCTGGCGGACAGGTTGCAGCGGGAGTCCGTCACGCAGAGGAACCGGTAGCCCTTGCTGGCGGCGATCATGCTGAGCGCCACACCGAGGTTGCCCGACGAGGACTCGATGAGGATCGAGCGGGGCGTCAGAAGGCCGTCCCGTTCCGCGGCCTCCACCATCTCTGTCGCGGCCTTCATCTTGATCGAGCCGGCGAAGTTGAAGCCCTCGCACTTCAGGTAGAGCGAGCGCCCGAATATCGGCCGGAGATCAACATAGAGTTGGCCTTCGTTGAAGGCGTGGGGGGCTGAGATGACGGGCACGCTGGCCTCCTGATGCCTGGGCCGAGGGTAGGAACGTTCAGCCGTACCGGCGCAGCTCATGGAAGAAGTCGTCGATGACGTGCAGGTTTTTGGCGCGGGCCACCTCGTCGTAGACGTATTTGCCGACGGCGAGGTCGAGGACCCCCAGGCCGAACGGCGAGAAGATCACCGGCCGGTCGGCGGGCGGATCCACCCGCCCGGTCATGACGTCGTCGAGGGTGCCGTGCAGGAAGTCCCGGCCGCCGGTGAGCTGCTCGGTCAGGTGCGGCGAGGTGCCGGCCTTCAGGCAGTGCTCGACGTCGTCGACGAAGTTGGCGGCGGAGAGCAGCACCTGCGGGGCGAGGTCGCGCAGCGACACGTGCAGGACGACCGGATGGTGGGTGAACCAGGCCGGGTCGGTGACGTGCGGCTCGCCGGCGATCGTCGCGAAGACCACCAGGTCGCTGGAGCGGATCAGGTCCTCGGCGCTCTCGTGGACAGTGACCTCCGGGGCGTGCCCGGCGGCACCGCTCTGGCGCAGGTAGCCGCAGAACCCGGCGGAGCTGTCGGCGGACACGTCGTACACGCCGACGCTGTCGAAACTGAAGCCGGTGCCGGTCAGGAAGGTGTGGATGTAGCGTGCGATCAGGCCGGTGCCGAAGAAGCCGACCCGGGTGGGGCGGGGCCGGTTGCGGGTGAGCCAGTCGGCGGCAAGCGCCGCGGACGCGGCGGTCCTGGTGGCGCTGATGATGGAGCTCTCCATGCAGGCGAACGGGTAGCCGGTGTCGTGGTCGTTGAGGACCAGGACCGCCGAGGCCCGGGGCAGGCCGGCGTCGACGTTGGCCGGGAAGCTGGAGATCCACTTCAGGCCGTCCACGCCGACCGACCCGCCGACGGAGGCCGGCAGCGCGATGATCCGCGCCGTGGGACGGTCGGGGAAGCGCAGGAAGTACGACGGCGGGTTCACCGTGCTGCCCGAGCCGTGCAGCCGGTACGTCGCCTCGACCAGCTCCGTGAGCTGCTTCTCGCGCCCTTCGAGCGCTTGCCGGACCTGGGCACCGGAGATCACGGCGAAGGTCGGCACCGGGGCGGGCCGGGAGGTGGTCGGGTCGGTGGCGGGGGAGGTCACGGGGGTCATCGCCGGCTTCCCTTCGGGGTCGGGCCGTACTCGGCAAGGCGCTGGGGCTCGGCCATGGCGACGAGCACCTGCCGGTCACCGGTGAAGGCCTCCCTGCTGTGCGCGGTGCGGATGTTGTCGACCAGCATCAGGTCGCCGGACTGCCAGGGCTCGCGTCGGGTGTGCGCCTCGTACGTCTCGTTGAGCAGCTGCACGACCTCCTCGCCGATCGGTGCGCCGTCGCCGAAGCGGGTGTTGAACGGCAGCCCGTCCTCGCCGTACTCGTCCACCAGGAACTCGCGCACCTCCGGGGCCAGCGTCCACTCGTTGAGGAAGGCGATCTGGTTGAACCAGCAGCGCCGGCCGGTGTCCGGGTGCTGCACCACGGCGCAGCGCCGCTGGCGGGTGCGCAGGCCGCCGTCGGGCTGCCAGGCGAACTCGATGGCGTGGGCGCGGCAGTAGTTCTCGACGGTCTCGCGGTCGTCGGTGCCGAACGACTCCGCCAGGGACGCCCCGATCTCGTCGTTGTAGCTGCGGGTGAGCAGCCAGCCCTCGCGCTCGAAGCGCTCGGTCAGCCCCGCGGGCAGCGCGTTCAGCACCGCCTCCGCGTCGGCGACCGCGGTCGCCCCGCCCTCGGTGGGCGCGGTCGGGCACGCGAACAGGATCAGACCGGGCACCTTCAGCGCGTAACTCAGCTCGTGGTGCATGCACATGGGCTGGTTGGCGGGCCAGGCGGTGGAGGAGTACAGACCGGGGCCGTAGGCCTCGCGTGGGGCGAAGGCCTCCCGTTCCGGCATCAGCGGGCCGGCCAGTTCCGTGAAGACGGCGGAGATCTGCTCGGGCTCCCGCAGTCCCAGGCCGCGTACGAGCACGGCTCCGTGCTCGGCGACCCGGGCCCGCAGTGCCTCGCGGTGCTCGGCCGCCCATCCGGTCGCGTCCGCAGGGGTCTCGACACGCAGGACGGGCGGTCTGCCCGGTCGCAGCTCCACCTCCAGTACCGAAGCCGGGGACGAGAACGACATCTCGGTTTCCTTTCGTTCGTCACCAACGAGGCCGGGGGGCCTCAGCGGTGTTCAGGAGGAGGCCAGCAGGTCGGCGGCGTCCAGTACGGCCGCCGCCACCGCGGCCGGTCGGTTGCGGGGGAAGTAGTGGCCGCCGTCGCTGAGTTCACGCAGGTCCACCTGTTCGGCGAGGAACTCCCAGTCCCGCCAGTGGTCCTGGAAGCCCGCGGTGCTCGGGTCGTCGGCGGCGACGACCACGGTGACCGGCGCGGCCAGTCTCACCGCCGGCGGGCTGTCGAGGGCGTCGGCGAAGCAGCGGTGCGCCGCCACGCAGTCGTGCCGGTAGGCGGCTCCGACGCGCTCGGCGTGCTCCGCGTTCAGCTCGCCGAGCTCCAGGTGGCCGCCGTCCGTACCGAGCCGGGCGGCGATCTCGGCATCGCTGCGTTCGGTCAACTCGGTGGCAGCGGCGCGTCGTTCGGCGGCCGTGCCGAGCAACTGCGCGCCGAGGAACACCCGAGTCACCTCCACTCCGAGCGCGGAGAGCCTTCGGGCGGTCAGCAGGGCGGGCGCGGTGCCGGAGGAGTGGCCCCAGAGCATGACCCGCTTCAGGCCGCGCCCGGCGATCTCCGCGGCGACCCGCTTCACCACCTGTTCCAGCGGCGCGAACGGCTCCTCCCCGGCGGCCAGGTCGTGGCCGGGCAGGTCCACCGCGTGGACGGCGACGCCGCTGCCGGCCAGGGCGCTCGCCAGGGGCTGGAAGTTGACCGCGTTGCCGCCGGCGTGGGGGAAGCACACCAGCGCGTACTCGGAGGAATCCTCGTCCGCCGACAGCGGCTGGAGCAGCTCCGGCCGCTGCCGGGCCGGGCCGTCGAGGCACGCCGCGAGTTCGGCGAGCACCGGGTGCCGGGTGATGTCCTTGAGGGACACCGCGCGGTTCAGGGCGATGGTGAGCTTCACCGCCGACAGGGAGGTCGCGCCGAGGTCGAAGAAGTGGTCCCGCCGGCCGATCGTCTGCCCGGGCAGGCCCAGCAGTTCCGCCCAGGCGGCCGCCAGCCTCCGCTCGGTCGGGGTGCGCGGGGCGTCGTCGGACTCGCCGGAACCGGCTTCCTCCGCCGTCGGCGCGCCGCGTTCGGCCAGCGCGGTCAGCGCCTTGCGGTCGATCTTGCCGTTGGCGGTCAGCGGCAGCCCGTCCTGCCAGTGGAAGGCCGACGGGACCATGTACGCGGGGAGCACCGCACCGAGAGCGTCGCGCAACTCCTCCGGTTCGAGTCGCCGACCGGTGTGGAAGGCGATCAGATGCGTGCTGCGGCCCGCGAGTTCGGCGACGACCACCGCGCCGTCCCGGACCCCGGGAACGCGCAGCAGGGTGTTCTCGATCTCCCCGATCTCGATGCGGAACCCGCGGATCTTGACCTGGCTGTCCCGGCGGCCGAGGAACTCCAGCTTCCCGCCAGGGTGCCAGCGGCCCCAGTCGCCCGCCAGATACAGCCGCTCGCCCGGCCGGTGCGGGTCCTCGCGGTAGGCCTCACGGGTCCGCTCGGGGTCGTTGACGTATCCGCGTCCCACGCACACGCCGGAGAAGGCGATCAGCCCGGGGGCGCCGAGCGGCACCGGCGAAAGGTGCTCGTCGACCACGTAGACGCGCACGTTGCCGACCGGGCGCCCCAGCAGCACCCGTTCCGGAACCGCGTCCATGACCTCGTGGTTGGTGTCGTCCGAAGTCTCCGTCAATCCGTAGGCGTTGACCAGCTTGATACCGGGCTGGAGGGCGAACCAGCGCTGGACGAGTTCCCGCTTCAGCGCCTCGCCGGTCACCGACACAAAGGCCAGGTCGGGCAGTTCGCGGGGGTGCCGCTCCAGGTACGAGGCCACCACCTCCAGATAGGAGGGCACGACCTGCGCCACGGCGACCCGGCCGCGCACCAGCGTGTCGACGAACCGCTCCACGTCCACGACGGCTTCCTGCTCGACCAGCAGGGTCCGCCCGCCCACCAGCAGCGCGGCCAGCAACTGCCACAGCGAGATGTCGAAGCACTGCGGAGCCGTCTGCGCCACCACCCGCCCGGGACCGATCTCCAGATCGTCGATCTTGGCGTACAGGTGGTTGAGCATGCCGGCGTGCTCGCACATCGCTCCCTTGGGCTCGCCGGTGGAGCCGGAGGTGAAGTAGATGTACGCCAACTGGCCCGGGGAGACCTCCATCCGGAGGTCGTCGTCCGCGTGCTCCTCCGCGTACGCCGTTTCGATCAGCAGCTTCTCGGTCCCCGGCGGCAGCGCGGCCGACGCCTCGTCCAGGGTGGCGGTGCTGCCCGGCTCGGTCAGCACCAGCCGGCAGCCGGCCCGGGCGAGCGTCGCCGCGATGCGCCCGGCCGGGAAGTGCGGCTCGATCGGCAGATAGGCACCGCCGGCCTTGAACACCGCCAGCACCGCCGCCAGCCAGTCGAGGTTGCGCTCGGTGACCACGGCCACCACGTCCTCCTGGCCCAGACCGCGCGCCAGCAGTGCGCGGGCCAACCGGTTGGCCCGCGCGTTCAGCTCCCCGTACGTCCACGAGCGGTTGCCGTGCACCGCGGCCACCGCCTCGGGGTGGGCCCGTACCCGCTCCTCGAAGAGCTCGTGCGCCCGCGCGGACGGCAGCTCCCGGTGGGGTCCGGCCAGCCCCTCCAGCTGGTCGCGCGTCTCCTCCGGCGACAGCAGGCTCTGCCCGGTGTGCTCGGCGTCCACGTCGGCGGTCATCAGCCGCAGCGCGGTCAGGTGGTAACCGCAGACCCGGGCCGCGGCCTCGGCGTCCAGCGCGTCCGTGCGGTACCGCAAGCGTGCCGTCAGCAGCCCGTCCCGCTCGCCGAAGGCCATCCGCAGCACCGCCTCGGCGGGCAGGGCGCCGCTCCCGGTGTCCGCCGGGTCGAAGACGGCCTCGAACAACGGTTCCGAGAGTCCCAGCTCCCGGCGCAGCTTGTCCACGGGGAAGTCCCGGTGCGCGATCAGGTCCACCGCGACACGGTGGGCGTCGAGCACCAGCCGGCGCCAGGATCCCGGCGCGACGGCAGGCCGGCAGGGCAGCGGGCCGGCGTCCGGGCCCGTGACCCAGCCCGTCACCACGTCCTGCTCACCCGACAGCGCGGCCAGCACCTTGGCGTGCGCGGCCAGCAGGACCGCGCTGGACGGCACCCCCAGCTCCGCCGCGAGGGCGCGCACCGCCCGCGCCGTCCCGGTCGGCACGGTCTCCTCGTGCTCGGCGTCACCGGCCACCGGCTCGGGTGCCCACCGCGGAACGGCGGTGAAGCCGCCGGCGGTGAGCACCTCGCTCCAGAACTCCCTGTCCGCTGCCACGCGCGCTCCCATTGAATGGCCCTTCCTCACTTCGCCGTCGGCGCGGCGGGATTTCCGCCCCATTCCGCCTTCGCGGGGACTTCCTCGCCCTTCATGAGGAAGGAATCGGGCGCCAGTACGGCCCCGTCGCCCACCGTCACGCCGTAGTGCACGTGCGCGCCGACCCCGAGGGTGCAGTCGGAGCCGAGCCTGGTGCGGTCCGACTTGAAGGTGCCGTCCTCCTGCGAGTGGCACTGGATCTTGCTGCCCGCGTTCAGCGTGCAGTCGTCCCCGATGACGGTGAGCGTCCGCTCCGTGATGTAGCAGCCGTCGTCGAAGACCCTGCGGCCGATGCGCACGCCCATCAGGCGCCAGACCAGGGTCTTGAACGGGGTCCCGTTGAACAGCTCGAGCCACTCGTCCGGCACCTTCCACAGCCGCTCGTGCCACCAGAAGTACGGGTCGTAGATGGAGCACAGGCGGGGGCGCAGGGAGCGGAAGGCGGCGATGGCCCGCTCCACCAGGATGAAGAAGCCGGCCGTGATGGCGACGGTGAGGGCCAGGTAGCCGGCGATCACCACATGGCCCAGCGTGCCGTACAGGTCGACGCAGGCCAGACCGATTCCCGTGAGCACCGCGGCGAGCACCCAGCGCAGCAGCAGGAAGAGCGCCATCGAGCGGAGGTTGTAGCGGTTCTTGGCAGCGAGGTTGCGGCGCAGGGCGTCGCCCGTCCTGAGGTGGTCGAAGCGAGTGTCACGCTCCACCGAACGGGGGATCTCGAAGCACGGTGAGCCGAGCAGCCCGACCCCTTCGCGCAGTTCGCCGTCGAGGGGCACCATCACCTTCGTCGCGAGCAGGCAGTTGTCGCCCGTTCTGGCTCCCGCCGGATAGGCGATGTTGTTGCCGAGGAAGTTGCGCGCCCCGATCGTCGCCCGGCTCACCTTGAAGGAGGTGCTGGAGTAGTCGGCATTGATGACGGAGAGCCCGTCGGCCACCATCGTCCCGCTGCCGACGGACACCAGGAACGGCGTCTCGTGCTGCACCTCGGTGCCGAAGTTCGAGCCGGTCTGCTCCACCTGGGACAGGTCGTATCCGAGCCGGCGCAGATAGGGGACGATGTAGGAGCTGTCGCCGACGAGCCAGGGGAAGAACTTGATGTTCGTCAGGCCGGCCACGGCCCGGTGCATCGCGTACTGGAAGCCGTAGAGCGGGTAAACCCGGTCGGGCTTGACGGCCAGGCTCAGCAGCCGGGGCACCGCGAACATCAGGGCCAGGCCCACGACGATCCCGCCGAAGAACAGCACGGCGGACACGACCAGGGTGTCGGTGAGGAACTCCGGCACCGTGGACAGGGTCGTCCCCGCGTCCAGCCGGCCGCGCAGCGCCGGGACCTCCGCGAACAGCATGTAGATGCCGCCGACGGCGAACGGCAGGTACAGCAGGAAGAGCTGGAGCAGGGAGGACACCCCGAAGACGGCCCGCCGCAGCGTGCCGCACCGGGTCGGCTCGACCCTGATGTGGTCGACCGACGTGGGCTGCGCCGGGGAGCCGTGCCAGCGTTCGCCGGCCGGCACGTGCTGGCCCCGGTACAGGGCGGAGGCGTGGCCGAGCTGTGAGCCGTCGCCCATCGAGGTGTCGATGTCGAGCACCGACTTCTCGCCGACGAAGGCGTCCCGGCCGATGTCGATCCGGCCGGTCTGGATGTGCCCGGCGTGCGCCCGGTAGCACTGGAAGAACGCGTCCTTGCGGATCACCGTGCCCGAGCCGATGGTGAGCAGGTCGGTGCAGACCGGCACGGAGTGGGAGAGGATCGTGACGTCCTTGCCGATCCGCGCGCCCAGGGCCCGCAGGTACATCACGTACACAGGATTTCCGATGAAGAGGATCATCGGATTCGCGTGCAGGAGCACCTTGACGATCCAGAAGCGGAGATAGGCCGCACCCCACACCGGGAACTCGCCCGGCTTCCAGCGGCCGACGAGAATCCACTTCGCCGCGACCGGGAAGGCGCACAGCAGGAGAAAACCGCCGGTCCCGAACACCAGGGACCGGAGATAGATGTCGACGACGCCCGATGCCGAGCCGATCCACTCGTAGGCCCGGGCGGTGGCCATTCCGGCGACGAACGAATATCCGAGGAAGATGAGCAACTGGGCGGCTCCGCACAGCACGTAGCGAGCCGTGCTCGGTGCCGTCCCGGCCCGTTCCGGCGTCCCGCCCGCGGGTGCCACCGGGGCCGCCGGCGCGGGTGCGGCGGCGGGTGGTGGAACGAGGTTCGCAGCCAGGCTGCGGACCGTGGGGTTGCGGTAGATGTCCTTCATGGACACCGGCGGCAGGTCGGATCGCTTCCGGACCCGCGCACAGAATTGCGCCATGACCAGGGAGTTGGCGCCCAGGTCATCGAAGAAATGACTTTCGGGCGGAACGTGTTCGGCGTGTACGACGTCCGCCAGGATTCCGGCGAGTTCCCTCTCGGTGTCCGCCGCCGTCGGGAGGGAGCCTGCATGCCCGGCGATCACGGGTTCGTCAGGCCCGGGCATCAAGATGTCGGCAGACTTCTCCACCATGCGAGCTCCCTGAAGGATAGGTCGAAAACCATCGGCCAACGGTGCCCGGTCTCCGGGACCGTGCGTTTTCGCCTGATCACGAAACCACTGATCAGTCTTGTTCGGTCGCCGCTCAGATGCCACTCGGATTCACTCGCGCCGAGGGAACCGGAACGTTCGACGCGCCTCTATTCCTCGGCTCTTCGCGCCGACGGCCTGAGTAATCTCACCCGTATGGGGGTTCACCTTCTGGAGGGATCCGGCGCGCCGCGGGGGCGTATCGGCGCGGTGGCCGACGCGGCGTGGAACGCGCGTTCGCACGGGTACGGGGGGAAGGAACGGTACCGCGTGGCGGTGGGCCGGCGGTGTCCCGGGCCGGGCCGAGTGGCCTCGGTCCGGCCCCGCGCGCAGACTGTGCAGTGAGGCGGGGCCGCTGGGGCTGGGCGGCAACGCGAGGCCGTCCTGTTCAGGGCTGTGCCGGCCGGTCGCCGGACCGTTCGTCGAGGGGGCCGAAATGGCCGTGGAAATCCCGCCCCTGCTGAGCCCCTCACGGCTCAGGCGCCGTGGCGGGCTCTGGGGCGAATGCATGGCGGAGTTCCTCGGGACGCTGGTCCTCATCGCCTTCGGATGCGGCTCGGTGGCCATGGCGGTGGCGGCGCTGCCCGGCTCGGGACGCACCGAGGGGCCCACGACGTTCTTCATCAGCGCCGGTGACTGGCTGCTGGTCGGCTGGGGCTGGGCCTTCGGGGTGGCCTTCGGCGTGTACGTCGCCGGAGGCGTCAGCGGGGCGCACATCAACCCGGCGGTGACACTGGCGTTCGCGATGCGCCGCAAGTTCCCCTGGGTGAAGGTGGTTCCGTACTGGATCTCACAGGTGGCGGGCGCCTTCGTCGGCGCCGCGGTGGTGTACGCGGTCTATCACGACGCGATCAACACCTTCGACCAGGCGATGAAGGGACCGAAGACGCACGGGCACACCGTCGCCTCGTTCTCGATCTTCGCCACCTTCCCGGCGCCCTACTTCCACGGCGGTTACTGGGGGCCGCTCGTGGACCAGATCGTCGGCACCTCGTTCCTGGTCATGCTGATCGTGGCGGTCCTCGACCTGCGCAACACCGCCGTGAAGGCCAACCTCGGGCCGCTGGTCATCGGCTTCGTGGTGGCCGCCATCGGCATCTCCTACGGAGCGAACGCCGGGTACGCCATCAACCCGGCCCGTGACTTCGGTCCGCGCCTGTTCACGTTCTTCGCCGGGTGGGGAGACCTGGCTCTGCCCGGCAGCCTGGCCGGGTCGTTCAGCCATTACTGGTGGATCCCGATCGTCGGACCGCTCGTCGGCGGGGTCGTCGGTGTCCTGGTGTACGACCTGTTCGTCGGCGACGTACTGCACATCCGGGCCCAGGAGGGCCGGCTCCCGGAGCCCGGACGCACCCGCCCGACCGAGGAGAGCGACACGTAGCCGCCGTCGCCGGACGGGTGCGCACAGCCCGCCGCCCGGCGGCGGCACGCTATTGACTTCCCGTCAGGAGTACGTCCAGCGCCAGGCGTTGGAGCGGAACGAACACGTGATCGGCGTGCCGCCCGCGGTGGTGGTCCGGGCTCCGTGGTCGCTGTTGCGGCAGAACTGCCCCGCCTGGTAGCAGTTGCCCGCGTTGGAGACGATCGAGCATGTGCCGCTCGCACTGTTGCCGCCGCCGCTGCCGCCGCTGCCGCCACCGCTGCGGCTGGTGCCGGTTCCGGCGGCGGCGGCCGCCTTGGTGACGGTGACCGTCGGACCGGGCGTCTTGACGGTTTCGGTCGCGGTGACCGTCGCGGTGGGCTCGGGTGTGACGGTCTCGGTCGCCGTGGCCGTGGCCGTGACTGTGGCCGTGGCCGTGACGGTCACGCTGGGCTGCGGCTTCGCGGCGCCTTCGGCGGACTGGCCGCAGCCGAAGGCTCCCATCGCGAGCAGGGCGATGCCCGCCGCCCGCACGAGTCCGCGCCGGTGCGACGGCCGGATGCCGGATCTGCCGCGCGGTCGCCGCGGCTGGTGGTGCCGGTTCATGGTCCCCCCTGGGTCCGGTACGAGGGCCGGCCGCGGTGGGCTTCCCGGCGGCCGGCCGGATCGGCGCGGGCTCAGCCGTGGTAGCTGATGTAGCCGTCGCCGTCGCGGTCGTCGCGGGCCTTGGTGTAGGAGTGGACGTCGGCGCGGGCACCGGAGGGCTTGAGCAGGTAAATGGTGTCCTTGTCGTTGTTCCAGATGAAGTTGCAGTTCTGGCGGTAGACGACGTTCTTGGCGTCGGAGTCCGTGCCCTTGCCCCCGCGCAGCTTCACGTAGTCGCCGGGCTCGAGTTTGTGGCTGGCGCGGAACGTGAACCGGTTGCCGGAGGCGTCCTTGACCACATAGCCCTTGAGGTTGACGGTCGCGGTGCGCGAGTAGTTCTTGATCGTCAGGTACTCGTCCTTGGTGTTGCCGGTACGGCAGTTGTTGGAGTCCGGTCCGGGCGCGTCGTACTGGACGCCCTTGACCTTCAGCGCGGACGAGTATTCGGCGGCCTGCGCCGGTGCGGCGGCGATGACGGCGACCGTCCCGGCCGTGGCGGCCACGGCCAGCGCGGAGCGTATACGCACGAGGTTCCCCCCTCAGTGGTGCCAATGGAGCCTCAGGAGCATACACAAGAAGTAAGAGCCCGGTGACAGGGAGGTGGAGAGAATGTGAAGATCGACGTGTCCCCTCGACACGTGAACCGCTCTCCATGCCGCGTGTGACGTGCTCTTCGGCGCTCCGGGTCCCGACCGGTCGCCTTTTCGCTAACGTCTGCCCGTGTGACCGAACCCACCAGCCTCACGCTCACGGCGATCCGCGAGTCGTACGACACCGTCGCCGCCGCCTACGCCGAACAAGTCCCGAAACCGGCCGAGTTGGACCCGCTGTCGCGCGGGATGCTGGCGGCGTTCGCCGAGCAGGTGCAGCAGGCGGGACTGGGACCGGTCGCGGATCTGGGCTGCGGGCCCGGCCATGTCACCGCCCACCTGCGCGAGTCGGGGGTGCGCGCGATCGGCGTCGACCTGTCGGCCGGCATGGTGCGGCAGGCCCGGTGTGCCCACCCGGACCTGGCGTTCGCCCAGAGTTCGATGACCGCGCTGGGTCTGGCCGACGACGTGCTCGGCGGCATCCTCGCCTGGTACTCCACGCACCACACGCCCCCCACGCTGCTGCCGGACGTCTTCGCCGAGTTCCACCGCACACTCGCCCCGGGAGGACTCCTGTTGTGGGGGTGCCATGTCGGCGACGAACACCGGCGGCCCGCCCGGGGATACGGCCATCCCGTGTCCTACGAGTGGTACCTCCTCCCCGTGGAGCGGGTAGCCGAACTCCTGGAGCGGGCCGGGCTGGCCGTCACGGCCCGCCTGGTACAGGAGCCCGCCGGGCGGCTGACGCGGCAGCACGCCTGCCTTCTGGCCCGGAAGGCCTGAGCGCTCCAACCGGTGCGGGACAACCGGCCGTGGTCCCGCGCCGGTTGGTCATCCGGTCGTGAGCACCATGCGGAACCGGGCGGTGCCGGCGAGCATCTTCCGGTACGCCTCGCCGGCCTGGTCCAGCGGCACCGCCTCGGTCATCGGACGGATCCCGTGCAGGGCGCTGAACGCCATCGTGTCCTGCACGTCCTGCGCGGTGCCCGACGGGTGGCCGCGGATGATCCGGGCGCCCGTGATCAACTGGAGGGGGCTGATCCCCAGCGGCTCGGGCGTCGCCCCGATCACCACCAGCTCACCGCGGTGCGACAGTCCGTCGACGGTCGCCGCGATCGCCTCGGAGCTGCCGGCCGTGGCCAGCACGACCTTGGCGCCGCCCAGCGATTGCAGCGCGGCGGCGACGGGGGTGTCCGTCGTGCTGTCGACGTAGTGGTGCGCGCCGAGTTGCTTGGCGAAGTCGGCCTTGTCGGCCCCGCGCGCGATCGCCACCGTCTCGAAGCCCATGGCCACCGCGTACTGCACCCCCAGATGCCCCAGGCCTCCGATGCCGAGCACGGCCACCAGATCACCCGGCTGCGCGGAGCTGCGCCGCAGTCCGTTGAACGTGGTCACGCCCGCGCACGCCATCGGTCCGGCGTCGGTCGCCGCCAGCGCGTCGGGGATCCGGGCCAGCGCGTCGACCGGCGCGATCACCCGCTCGGCGAAGCCGCCGTCGTAGGACCAGCCGGGGACCTTCAGATTCGGGCACACGATGAAGTCGCCCTGCCGGCACGGGGTGCAGTGGTGGCAGCTGCCGCCGAACCAGCCCACCGTCACCCGGTCGCCCACCTGCCAGCCCTGGTCCTGCGTCCCCTCGCCGAGCTGCTCGATCCGCCCGGCGATCTCGTGCCCGGCAACCACCGGGAAAGTGACCCCGGGCATCAGGGCGTCCACGAAGAAGCTGTCGCTGTGGCAGACTCCGCACGCCTCCACGGCGATTGCGACCTGGCCACGGCCCGGCTCCGCCGCCTCACGCTCGACGATCTCGAACGGACCGCCGGCGGTGGTCACCTGCGCGACTGTGTAGGTACTCATCTGTCTCTCCCGGAAGCGGGTACGACGGTCCCCGCAACCAGGACATCAGCTCCGCGCCGATCGCGCGCGCCGTACGGGACGGGCGGCGGGCCCGCGAAGGGCCCGGCCACCGTCAGCCGCCCGGCATGGGGCGCACGGTCAGGATCTGCTGGGCGTGGCCGACCGGGCCGTGCAGATCGTGCAGGACCGTGCTGGTCAGGCCCACGCCGGTCGGGCCGAAGGCCACGGTGGTGTCCAGACCGGTCCAGGGGCCCTCCGGGCGGCGGTGCAGATGCACGGTCAGGTCGACGTTGGGGAACATCCACGCGGTGGGCGACTGGCGTACGGCGATGCCGTTCGCGGTGTCGACGAGGGACAGGTAGGAGGCGAGCGGGCTGCTGGGCTCGCCGGCGACCAGGGTGAGCGGGGTGGAGACCCAGGCGGTGGTGCGGCCGGGGCTCGGTGGGGCGAGCGGACGCACGTCCAGGGACGCGATGAAACCGCCCGGCCAGAACCCGCTCATCGCCCAGGTTTCGAGCCGGTCGGGCGGGGTGAGCCGGCCGCCGGCGCCCCCGGCGACGGCCGCGGTGTCCTGCGCCGACAGCAGCCAGACGCGGGCCCGGACCACCGGGCGGCCGGCGATGCGCACGACGGCTTCCAGGAGTTCGATGGTGCGGCCGGGGCGGAGGGTCTCCACCTCGATCTCGCATTCGTCCAGGGCCGGGCGGCCCAGGATGTCGTAGCTGATCCGGGCCGGTATCAGCGCGCTGCCCCCACGCGCGGCCAGATGGTCCTCGACCGCGTGGACGACCAGCCCGCCCAGCGGGCTGAAGTGCTGCTCATGCACGTCCCAGGCGCCACCGGCGTGTGCGGTGGGCTTGAAGCGGTGCTCGTCGATGCGCTCGTAGTAGCTGTCGGGAACCGGGGCGCCGATGTTCAACGGGTGCTTCTCCTCGGGCTGTTCACAGGAAAGCCGAGCAGGCACGGGTCTCTCGCGCCGCATCGGCCGGGCAGCCCCATCATGACCCAGCCCATACTTGGCACCTACACCCACCTGCCGTCAGGAGGCCCCGTGCTCTTGCGTGACGTCACCCCGGGCGACGTGGACGCGTACGTCCGGATGCGCTGCGACCCGGTCATGATGGCCGAGCTCGGCGGTCCCCTGCCGGCCGGCGGCATGGCGGACAAGGTGCGCCGGGACGCCCGGCAGGCGGCGGCAGGCCTCGCCTGGATCAAGATGATCGTCCCTGACCCGGGCACCCCCGAGGAGGTGGCCGGGACGGTGACCATCTGGACCCACGACGGCGACGGCAGCCCGATGTCGGAGATCGGCTGGATGGTGCTGCCGCGGTACCAGGGCCGCGGTCTCGGCGGGCGCGCTGCCCGCGCACTGCTGGAACGGGCGCGGGACGAGGACCGCTGGGGAGTGGTGCACGCCTTCCCGGCCACCACCAATGCGGCCTCGAACGGCATCTGCCGCTCGCTCGGCTTCCGGTTCGTCGCCGAGCGCGAGGTGGCGTTCGCCGGCCGGGTGCTGCGCACCAACCACTGGGCGATCACCCCGCGCACGGACCTGACGCCGGGGTGAGGCGGCACGCTTCAGCCGAGGCTCACCCACCGGTGCTCCTCGGCGGAGCGGGCCATCGCGTCCAGAGCCACCGCGGCGGCCAGCGCGTCGTCGAGGGTGGCGCCGTGGACCCCGCCCTCCGTGACCGAGCGCAGGAAGTGGTACGCCTCGATGACCTTGAGGTCGTCGTAGCCCATGGCGTTGGCCGCACCCGGCTGGAAGGCCTCGTACTCGCCGTGGCCGGGTCCCACGTAGACCGTGCTGACGGGCTGGTCCTGGTACCCGGTGCCGCGGCTGACGCCGAGTTCGCCCATGCGCCGGAAGTCCCACCAGAGGGCGCCCCTGGTGCCGTGGATCTCGAAGCCGTAGTTGTTCTGCTCGCCCACCGAGACCCGGCACGCCTCCAGGACGCCGCGCGCGCCGGAGGCGAAACGCAGCAGGCAGCTGACGTAGTCGTCGTTCTCGACCGGACCGAGTTCACCGCCCGCCGCCCGGGTGTGACCGGCGGTGGCGCCGGCGGGCCGGGCCCGCTCGGGTACGAACACGGCGGTGTCGGCGGCCAGCGACTCGATCTCGCCGAGCAGATGGCGGGCCAGGTCGACCCCGTGGGAAGCCAGGTCGCCCAGCACTCCGCTGCCGCCGCGTTCACGCTCGTAGCGCCAGGTCAGGGCACCCTCCGGGTGGGCCGCGTAGTCGCTGAACAGCCGGATGCGGACATGGGTGACCCTGCCGATCTCACCGGCCGCGATCATCTCGCGGGCGGCGGCGACGGCGGGGGCGTTGCGGTAGTTGAAGCCGACCGTGCCCCGCACACCGGCCCCGGCGGCGGCGTCGGCGACCGCGCGGGCGTCGTCGGCGCTCAGGCCCACCGGCTTCTCGATCCAGATGTGCTTGCCCGCCTCGGCCATGGCGAGACCGATCTCGCGGTGCAGGAAGTTCGGGGCGGTGATGCTGACCGCCCGCACCCGGGGGTCGGCGGCGATCTCCCGCCAGTCGCGGGTGGCGGAGTCGAAGCCGTACCGCCCGGCTGCCTCCTCGGCCCGGCCGGGCACCTCGTCGGCGACGGCGACCAGGTGCGGACGTACCGCGAGCCCGGGGAAGTGGTGGGGCACGCGGGCGTACGCCTGGGTGTGCACCCGTCCCATCCAGCCGAATCCGACGACGGCGACGCCGAGCGTAGGCACCATGAAAGCCCCTCGTTTGGACCGATCCAAAACCTGGTGGCTCACGATGAGGCCGCCTCCCGCCGGGTGTCAAGCCACCGGATGAAGCACCCTGCGGGCACCTCCGGACCGCCTTCCGTCCTCTTTACAAGGGGCCTGCCCTCATGGAACGGTCCAGAGCGTGCGACCGCCCACCATCCGTGACGTCGCCGCGCGCGCCGGTGTGTCCAAGTCCCTGGTCTCGTTGGTGCTGCGCGGCTCCGGCAGCGTGCGCCCCGAGAAGCGGCGGGCGGTGCTCGCCGCCGTCGAGGAACTCGGCTACCGGCCCAACGCCGCCGCTCGCAGCCTCAGCGAGCGCCGCACCCGCACCGTCGGCGTGCTGTTGAACGACATGCGCAACCCCTGGTTCGTGGAACTCCTCGACGGGCTGAACTCCCGCCTCTACGACTCCGGTCTGCACATGCTGCTCGCCGACGGCCACCTCAACCGGCGCCTGGGGGAGGACCTCACTCGCACCTTCACCGAACTGCGCGTCGACGGCCTGGTCGCCGTCGGCACCCTGCGGGATCCGGGGGCGCTGCGCGTCGCGGCCGGCCGGGTGCCCACCGTCGTCGCCGGTGCCCGCGAACCCGAACTGCCCGCGGTGGACGTCGTCGCGGGCGACGACGAGCAGGGCGCCCGGCTGGCCACCGAGCACCTCATCGCCCTCGGCCACCGGCACATCGCCCACATCGCCGGCCGGGGCGCGGTCGGCGACCTGCGCCGCCGCGGCTTCGAGGCCGCCATGCGCGCACACGGGCGGGCCGGTACGGCGGTCGTCGAGCAGGGCGACCTCACCGAGGAGGGCGGCTACCGGGCCACCGTACGGCTGCTCAGCAGTACCCCGCGGCCCACCGCCGTGTTCGCGGTCAACGACATGGCCTGCGTCGGCGCGCTGTCCGCCGCCGAGGAGAGCGGCCTCCGGGTCCCGCGGGACCTCTCACTGGCCGGCTACGACAACACCTACCTGTCGCGCCTGCGCCACGTGTGGCTGACCACCGTGGACAACGCCAGCCACGACGTGGGCCGGCGCGCCGCCCAGCGGCTGCTCGACCGCATCGACGACCCGGACCTGCCCCGCACGGTGGACCTGACCAGCCCGGTCCTGGAGGTGCGCGGCACGACCGCACCACCCGCCGGAACCGGCTGACGGGCCCCCCGGGGCGCCCCGTCGGAACTGGTCCGGCACCGGCCGCGCGGATCCGGGAGCCCGGGTGGCGCGGCGGCCGAGCGGGTTCCACGGGAGGGGCGGACCCGGCGAATCGCCCCCGGGCGGCTGGTTACCCGGACACCGGGGTTCGGAAGTGAGCCCCTCGGGGTCCTCCGCGCCTCGCGGAGGGCCCGCGCCCCGGCGCCGTCCACCGCGGCCACCGTCCCGCACCCCCGGCCTGCGGAAACCAGCGCCCTCGCCGGTCCGGGCCAGGGGTGAGAACATGACGAGTGTCGCTCATGGACCTACGGCGTTCACCATCGGGACGGGTACTGGTCCTCATCCCCCTGGTACTGATCGCTGTGGTGGGCGCCGTCGACGCCCTGACCCCGCCGGACGTGCACCTCGGCCCACTGCTGGTCGCGGCTCCCGCGTTCACCGCCGCGTTCTCCGGGCCCTGGCTCACCGCCCTGATCGGCGCGCTGGCGGCCGGGACCGAACTCTGCATCGGGGGCGTCCAGGGCACGCTCGGCACCCAGAATCTCCAGGCCCAGGTCGCGTCGCTGATCATCGTCTCGAGTCTGATCGTGGTGTTCTGCCTGTTCCGGGACCGGCGCGAGCACCAGCTGAAGCAGAGCCGGGTCGTGGCACAGGCCGTCCAGGACGTGCTCTTCCCGCCCCTGCCCGAGCGCAGCGGCCCCCTGCGGATCGCCTGCCTGTACCTCGCCGCCCAGGACGAGGCCACCATGGGCGGGGACCTCTACGCCGCCGCCCGCACCGGACACAGCACCCGGCTGCTCATCGCCGACGTGCGGGGCAAGGGACTGCCCGCGATCAGCCATGCCGCACTGCTGCTCGGCGCCTTCCGCGCGGCCGCGCACCGCCGGCCCTCGCTGCCGCGTCTGGCCGTGCACCTGGACGGCGCCATGCGCTGGGAGTTCCGGCAGTGGCAGACCGCGCAGATGCTCGACATCGACGAGTCCTTCGCCACCGCCCTGCTCGTGGACATCCCCGACAGCGAGCCCGTGCTGCACCTCCTCAACTGCGGCCACCCGTCCCCGCTGCTCATCGGCGCGGAAACCGCCGATCCCCTGACCGCGCAGGTCGTCGCACCACCGCTGGGTCTGGGCGAACTGTCCGAAGCCTTGGACTACATGGTCGCCTCGTTCCCGTTCCTGCCCGGCGACACACTGCTCCTGCACACCGACGGCGTCCTGGAGGCGCGCAACGCGCGGGGCGACTTCTACCCCCTCGCCGACCGGGCCGGCGCCTGGGTGGCCGAACCGCCGGAGCTGGTCCTGCGCCGACTGCACGACGACCTCGTCGCCTACACCCACGGCCACCTGGGCGACGACGCCGCGGCCGTCGCGATCCGCCGCGGCCCCTATTAGGGCCTCTCGTTCGGTGACACCGCGCGGTGCGTCACCGGCCCTCGGCCACGGCGGTCGGCCGGACGGCTCGTGGAATCTCCGGGCGCCTCGCGATTGCGCCGAGTGCGATCGGGTACGCGTGCAGGGCCCGTGCCCGGCCGGTCACCTGCCGGGCGGGCCGCTCGACTGCCGCGACCAGGGAAACCGCCATGCAGACACCAGCGAACGACAACACCCCGACGCCCGCCCAGCAAGCGCTGGACGTGCTTGCCGAGAACGCCGAGGACACGGTGGCACTGGACACGCTCGCGAGCAGCGACGTGCTGGTTCCCGTGCCCGACGACGCGAGCGAGGAGGACGCCACCAACCCCACGGCGGTGGCCCTGCCCGTCCTCGAACAACCGGGCGGGGAGCCGGTGGTGCCCGTGTTCACCTCCGAGCTGGAGATGTCCGACCTGCTGCCCTTCGTCTCCCGCTACCGCCTCGTGCCGCTCGGCGCGCTCGCCTCCCAGTGGCCGGCCGACGACCTGTCGCTGACCATAGACGCCAGCTCGCCGCACGGTCTGACGCTCACCTCGGAGGGGGTGCGCAACCTGCTGGCCCGGCCGCAGGGCTGAGCGGCGCCGCGAGGAACAGCCGGGCCGGCCGCCGGTCGGCGGTACCACGGCGGCGGCCGGCTCAGGCGTCCTGGAGAAGGCCGATGAGGTTGCTGTCGGCGTCCTTCGCGGAGGCGATCAGCCGGCCGCCGCCGACGTCCTGCACGTCCTGAAGCACCTCGGCGCCCGCGGCCACCAGCGCCGCCAGCCGGGCCCTGATGTCGTCGACGTGCCAGTACGGCACCGGTCCGGTCATGCCTTTGGCGTGCCCGTTCGGGTCGAGGCCGACGTCCTGCCCGGCGGCCTTGAAGCCGACGTAGTAGGGCGCGTCGGCGTACGGCTCGACCTCCAGCAGCGCGCTGAACAGGGCCTTCGCCCGGTCGAGGTCCTTGACGGGGTAGATGATCGTCTGCAGGCCGGCAGTCATGGCCATGGCGTACTCCTCGGTATTTCGGCGGTATGCGGCTTCGCGTTCCGCAGCGGGAAGGGCCGACGTGTGCGTCGGTGGTTCCACGCTAGGTCGGGGAGGCACCGTGCGGCTTCTCCGATCCTGACCGGTTGCCGGGACGCGTCACCCGCCTCGCCGTACACACCCCCGTCGTCGCGTGCGGTGCGGATCCGGTGGGGTTAGCCTGTAGCCCGGCCGCGACGGGTTCGCGGCGCGGCGGTGGGGCCCGCCGTACCTAACCGTGGCAGTGCTGCCGCCAACGGTCCCTACTCGCATCACAGGAGCGCTCCGGCATGTCCGGGCGCGGCGAGCAGGAGACGTACGAGCATGACAGTCCCCGAAACCGACAGCCTTCGGGCGCGGAGCAGTCCCGTGCGGCGGCGTGCCTGGCGGACACAGGTGCCGGTGGTCGCGGTGGTGGCGCTCGGCGGAGCGCTCGGGGCCACCGCCCGGTACGCCGTCTCGCAGTGGCTGCCGACGCCGACCGGGGGTTTTCCCTGGGCCATCTTCTGGGTCAACGCCTTCGGCTGCGCGGTGATCGGCGTCTTCATGGTGGTCATCACCGACGTGTGGGGCGCCCACCGCCTGGTCCGCCCGTTCTTCGGCACCGGCGTGCTCGGCGGCTTCACCACCTTCTCCACCTACGCCGTCGACATCCAGCGGCTGGTGGACTCCGGCCACGCCCGCACCGGGCTGGCGTACCTCGCCGCGACCCCGTGCGCGGCCCTCGCGGCGGTGTGGCTGGCCATGACGGCGACCCGCCGCGTTCTGAAGTGGAGGCAGCGATGACCAGGCTCACCGGCAGCGCGCTGCGCGTGACCGTCTTCGTCGGAGAGAACGACACCTGGCACCACCGGCCCCTGTACTCCGAGATCGTCCACCGGGCCCATGCGGCGGGCCTCGCCGGCGCCAGCGTCTTCCGCGGTATCGAGGGGTTCGGCGCGACCTCCCTGATCCACACCTCGCGGCTGCTGTCGATGAGCGAGGACCTGCCGGTGGCGGTGGTGATCGTGGACACCGAGGAGCGGGTGCGGGCGTTCCTTCCGCAGCTGGACGAACTGGTCGCCGAGGGGCTGGTGATACTCGACGACTGCGAGGTGATCCGGTACGTCGGCCGTACGGCCGGCTCCGGCGGCGCGGGCGCGAAGGGCGGGAAGCCGTCGTGAACTGGCTGCTGGTGGTCCTCGGGGCCGCGGTCGGGGCGCCCCTGCGCTACCTCACCGACCGAGCGGTGCAGTCCCGGCACGACTCGGTGTTCCCCTGGGGCACCTTCGTGGTGAACGTCACCGGCTGCCTGATCCTCGGCCTGCTGACCGGCGCGGCGGCCGCGGGTGTCGCCGGACCGCACCTGCAACTGCTCCTGGGCACCGGTCTGTGCGGGGCCCTGACCACGTACTCGACCTTCTCCTACGAGACGCTGCGGCTCACCGAGACCGGTGCGGGTTCCTACGCCCTCGCCAACGTCGTCGCCAGTGTCGCGGCAGGCCTCGGCGCGGTTTTCGCCGGAGTGTGGATCGCCGGAAGCCTCTGACGGTCGCCGCGGATTCCGACGCCGGTCACCTGGCCGTCACCTCAGCACCGTAAGAGTGTCTACACCACTGTCGACCAACGTCCCCAGAACTGGATCCCATGAGCGCCATTTCCGTCGGTCAGGCCGTCGTCCTCGGAGTCGTCGAGGGGGTGACCGAGTTTCTCCCCGTGTCCTCCACCGGCCATCTGAAGATCACCGAGGGGCTCATGGGCATCCCCGTCGACGACAAGTCGGTCGTCGCGTTCTCCGCCGTCATCCAGGTCGGCGCCATCGCCGCCGTGCTGGTGTACTTCTTCAAGGACATCGTGCGGATCATGTCCGCCTGGTTCCGCGGGCTGGCCAACCAGGAGGAGCGCTACCACCACGACTACAAGTTCGCCTGGTGGGTCATCTTCGCGACCATGCCGATCGTCGTGGTGGGCCTGGCCGCCAAGCCCTTCATCGAAGGGCCGCTCGGCTCCCTGTGGGTGGTCGCCGGCTCGCTGATCGCGGGCAGCGTCGTGATGTGGTGCGCGGACCAGATGGGCCGGCACAAGCGCGGTGAGGACGACACCTCCTTCAAGGACGCGATGCTGGTCGGCAGCTCGCAGATCCTCGCCCTGCTCTTCCCCGGCTTCTCCCGATCCGGCGCCACCATGTCCACCGCGCTCATCCTGGACCTGGACCGCGTCGCCGCCACCCGCCTGTCCTTCTTCCTCGGCCTCCCGGCCCTGACCGGCGCCGGCATCTACGAGCTCAAGGACGCCCTCGGCGCGAGCGTGGGCGCCGTCCCGCTGGCCGTCGGCACCGTCGTGTCCTTCGTGGTCGCCTACGCCTCCATCGCCTGGCTGCTGAAGTTCGTCGCCAAGCACTCCTTCAACGCGTTCGTCGTCTACCGGATCCTGATCGGCCTGCTGCTGTTCGGCCTGCTCGGCACGGGTGTTCTCAGCAGCTGAGCACCGGATGGCGGCCGAGGACCGCCGCCCTGACGCGTCCACCGCCCGACCCACCGACGCGACGTACCGGGACCGGCCGGGAGGCAGAATGGCGATCATGACGTCGTCCCCGACCTACCTGCCGGTCCTGGAGCGCATCGCCGAGGAGATCGAGCACACGCCCGGCCGCGGGCGCCCCGCCGACTACATCCCGGCGCTCGCGGCCCGTGACGCCCGCGCCTTCGGCATGGCCGTCGCCGAGCTGGACGGCACGGTGTACGGGGTGGGGGACTGGCAGGAGCCGTTCTCCGCGCAGTCCATCACCAAGGTGTTCACCCTCGCCCTCGACCTGTCGCGCGAGGGCGACGAACTCTGGGAGCACGTGGGCCGCGAGCCCTCCGGCAACCCCTTCAACTCCCTGGTGCAGCTGGAGTACGAGAACGGCATCCCGCGCAACCCGTTCATCAACGCCGGCGCTCTGGTGGTCACCGACCGGCTCCAGACGCGTACCGGCGACGCGGCGGGCGAGCTGCTCGGCTTCCTGCGCGCCGAGAGCGGCAACCCCGAGCTGGACTTCGACGAGGACGTCGCCGCGTCCGAGACCGCGCACGGCGACCGCAACGCCGCCCTCGCCCACTTCATGGCGTCCTACGGCAACGTCGACAACCCGGTGCCGGTCCTGCTGGACCAGTACTTCCGCCAGTGCTCGATCGCGGCCTCCTGCGCCGACCTGGCGCTGGCCACCACGTTCCTCGCCCGGCACGGCATAAGAGCCGACGGCACCCGGCTGCTCGCCAGCAGCCAGGCCAAGCAGGTCAACGCGGTCATGCTGACCTGCGGGACGTACGACGCGGCCGGCGACTTCGCCTACCGCGTGGGCCTGCCCGGCAAGAGCGGTGTGGGCGGCGGCATCATCGCCGTCGTACCGGGCCGGTGCGCGCTGTGCGTGTGGAGCCCCGGACTGGACGAGCGGGGCAACTCGGTGGCCGGCGTGGCGGCCCTGGACCGCTTCACGACCCTCACCGGCCTGTCGGTGTTCTGAGGGGCGCCTACGGCGACGTCGTGCGGACCGTGCTCGGATGGTCGGCCGGTCAGACGCGCGAGGCCCGCTTGCGCCTGAACCGCAGGCCGAGCAGAAGGACCCCCGTGCCCAGGCCGACGGCGCCCGCGATGGTCCCCGTTTCCACCCAGTTCGACTCGGCCGGCTGGGGCGCCCCCGCGGATGCCACGACGGTCGCTCCGGACTTCGTCCCGGGCTTCGCTCCGGTCGACATGTCGTGCGAGACGGGCCGCAGGGCGTCGAGCGAGCCCACCGGATCGACGTGCCCGGCGGCGCCGAATCCCCAGTCCAGCAGCGCGCGCGCCTCCTCGTAGACGGCGTGGGCCACACTCTTCTGCGGGTTCATCACCGTCACCACGAGGGTGCGCCCGCCCCGGTGGGCCGCGGCGACGAGCGTGTTGCCCGCGTTGGTGGTGTAGCCGTTCTTGATGCCGATCAGACCCGGATACGGCGCCACGCCGTCGGCGCCGGTCAGCAGGCGGTTGGTGTTCGCGATCTGGAACGCTCCGCCGGTGCCGGGGAAGGCGGCGTGCGCGGTGGAGCAGTACCGCGCGAAGTCGGGGTTGCGCAGCCCGGCCCGCCCGAACACGGCCAGGTCGTACGCCGAGGAGTCCTGCCCGACGGCGTCGTAGCCGTCGGGGGAGACGACCGTGGTGTCCAGGGCGCCCAGGGAGCGGGCCTTGGCTTCCATCAGCCGGGCCGTCTGCTCCCAGCCGCCGTTGAGCGCGGCGAGCACGTGCACGGCGTCGTTGCCGGAGTTGAGGAACACCCCACGCCACAGGTCGGCCACCTGGTACGTGTGGCCCTCGACGACCCCCACCCGGCTGCTGCCCTCGCCGATGCCCGTCAGCTCCGTGGCGCTGACGGTGTGCCGGATGCCCCCGGGGAAGGACGGCAGCACGGTCAGGGCGAACAGCGTCTTCAGCGTGCTCGCGGGCGGAAGCCTGCGGTGCGCGTCGTGCGCGGCCATCACCTCGCCGGATTCGGCGTCGGCCACCACCCAGGACAGCGCGGAGACGTCCGGAACCTGGGGCGCACCGCTGCGGAGCCGGACCTGTGTGCCCTCGTCGTCCAGCACGCCCGGCTGCGGCACCGTCGCCTTCGGCTGCACTATCGCGCCCGGCCCGCCGCCGGTCGGGCCGACGGCCGCGACCGGAGAGGTCAGCGCCAGGACGGTCGCGGCGCAGAGTGCGCAGCTCGATACCGTGGTGCGCGTAGAAAATCTGATCTGCATATCGCAAACCTAGGGACAAAACGGTGCAGGCGGGACGCTGCCCAGAGCCGAACGGGGTTCGCGAGCACCCGGATGTCCTAGCGCGTGCCCTGACGGACGCGCAGCGGGTGCGGTGGTGAGGGAGTGCCGAGCGCTCGGCCGGCCGGGGGGTCCAGTGCCGTGCCGGGCGTCACCGGTAACCTCCGAGGACGCCCCCGGCTTCAGCCGGGGGATGAATGGGACTCCTGCGGAGCAGGGCAGGGAGCGGAGTTTCGCCCAAAAGGCGAAAGATCGCCCGGGCGGTCGGGTAGCCTGGCTGTCGTGCGTTGCGAGAGCCAAGCACGCGCAACTCCTTTGTCTTGACGGGCAACCGGGCAGGTTCCGTCCCGGCTGGTGCTGAGAGCGTCAGACTCGTTCGCTCGCTGAGCGAATGAGCTGCTTGAGCCAGAAATCCCCCTGCTTCAGCTGGGGGAGGGTTCAAGAGCCGATGAGCCTTTCCGGTCGCAGCACTCGACTAGCCGGTGGGCAGGGTCGGCTGGACGTGGCGCAGGAACGTGGCGTTGTCGGGCGTGTCGCGCAGCCGTTCCAGCAGTGTCTCCAGACCGGCCTTGCCCTCGCGGCTGCGCAGGGCGCGTCGCAGACCGCGAACCGCCGTCAACTCGACCGGGCTGTACAGGAGTTCCTCACGGCGGGTGCCCGAGGGGTCGATATCGACGGCCGGGAAGACGCGGCGGGCGGCGAGTTCGCGGCTGAGCCGCAGCTCCATGTTGCCGGTGCCCTTCAGCTCCTCGAAGAAGAAGTCGTCGGCGCGGGACCCGGTCTCCACCAGCGCGGTGGCCAGGATGGTGAGCGAGCCGCCCTCCTCGGCCGACCGCGCTGCACCGAAGAGCCGCTTGGGTCCCTGGAGCGCGCCCGCGTCGACACCGCCGCTGAGGGTGCGGCCGCCCGCCGCGGCCGCGTTGTTGTGGGCCCGGCACAGCCGGGTGAGCGAGTCGAGGAGGATGACCACGTCCTCGCCGGCCTCGACGAGCCGTTTGGCCCGCTCGACGACGAGTTCGGCGAGCGCGATGTGCTGCCTCGGGGACCGGTCGAAGGTGGAGGCGTACACCTCGCCGCGCACGCGGCGCCGCATGTCGGTGACCTCCTCGGGGCGTTCGTCGAGCAGCACCACCATCAGCCGGCACTCGGGGTGGTTGCCGGCGACGGCGGCGGCGATCTGCTGGATCAGCACGGTCTTCCCGGTCTTGGGCGGCGCCACGACGAGCCCGCGCTGCCCCCTGCCGACGGGCGCGATCAGGTCGGCGACGCGGCCGGTGAGCCCGGCGGCGGGGTGTTCGAGGCGCAGCCGCTCGCGCGGGTGCAGCGGAGTGAGGTCGTGGAAGCGGCGACGGGCCCGGGCCTCGTCCGGCGAGCTGCCGCCCACGCTGGTGATCTCGGTGAGGGTGTGCTGCTGCCCGAGTGCGCCGGTGACGGCATCGCCCTTGCGCAGGCCGTGGCGGCGGATCAGCGCGGGGGAGACCCGCGGGTCGGCGGGGGTGGGCAGGAAGTCCTCGCCGCGCAGATGTCCCTTGCCGGTCGCGTCGATGTCCAGGACACCGGTGGCGGAGCGGGGGGCCGCGGACGACTGTCGCGGTGCGGCGGGGCGTTCGAGCGTGATGGTCATGGATGAAGGTCCTTTCGCGGACGGACGGCACGGGGCGTGCGAGGGGAAGGAGAAGCCGCGACAGGGAGGCGTGGAGCACGGCCTCCGGCGGAAGACACCACCTCGGCTGCGGTGCGCTGCCCGGCAGGGCGGAGAGCGCCGCACACGGAGAGGGTGAGAAGAACCAGATCGCGCCGACCGCGAAAGGTGCGGTGACCCGGCGAACTGATGAAGAGCAGCACCGGCGCCCACAACAGGGCGTACGCAAGTGCTGACGCAAGAGTACCACCCGGCTCACGTCCGGTGACAGTTCCGCCGGCGGAAGAGCACGCCGACGCACGCCGGCATTAGTGATCTATGCCACTACCGCCCGGCTGCCCGTGACGTTCGCCGACGGCGAAGCGCTGAAAGAACCGTCCACCCCTGTGACGGGTGTGGCCTTCCGACTTTCTTCTTCGGGCCGTTTCGGGCCCTGTGGGGGTGCATTCGCCGTGAGCCGTCGTACGTCACACGCGTACCGACCGCTGAGCATGAAGAGACGGGCGTGGCTGACGCTCGGTGCCGTCGTCCTCGGGGGCGGGGGCATCGTGACGTATGCCGTCGCCAGCCCTTCGGGCGACCACGGCGCCACAGGCCAGGCCAAGCGTTCGCCGAAGGTCTACGACCTGACGCTGAAGGGCGCCGAGACCGGCAAGGCGGAGCTGCCGCAGACGGACACCAAGCAGTTCTCGCTGCTCGGTGTCACCTGGGACAGTGCCACCAAGCGGCTCCACGGTACGGCTCAGGTGCGCACCCACAGCCTCAAGACCGGCGAGTGGAGCGCCTGGCGGGACCTTGAGGTGAACGCCGACCCGTTGGAGGACCCGAAGGAAAGGGCCACCACGCGCGGCGCGTCCGAGCCGCTGTGGGTCGGCCCCTCCGACGGTGTCCAGGTCCAGGTCGTCCGCAAGAACGGCACCACCAGCTCCAACCTGCCCAAGGGGCTCTCGGTCAGCCTCGTCGACCCCGGTGTGGTGACCGAGGCCGAGACCAAGGCCCCCACCGGGAGCGAGCCGGCCGCCTTCGTCGCCGGGACCACTCCCGAGCCGACGAGCACCGACACCACGCCGCCGCCCGCCACCCCGCCGGCTCTGCCGTCCACCGTCCCCGAGCCGCCGATCGTCTCGCGTGCCGACTGGGGCGCCGACGAGTCGCGCAGCCCCGACCCGTCGGAGTACAACGACGATGTGAAGGCCGTGTTCGTGCACCACACGGACACGGCGGTCGACTACACGTGCGACCAGTCGGCGGCGCAGGTGCGCGGCATTTACCTGTACCACACGAGCCCCAAGAAGGACTCGAAGGGCAACGTGATCGAGGAGGCCTGGAACGACGTCGGCTACAACTTCCTGGTCGACAAGTGCGGCACGATCTTCGAGGGCCGTAAGGGCGGTGTCGACCAGCCGGTGCTCGGCGCCCACACCTACGGCTCGAACCGGGAGTCCACGGGCATCGCGGTGCTCGGTACCTACACCACCACCGGCGCCTCCAACGCCGCGCTGGCCTCGGTCGCCCGTATCGCGGCCTGGAAGCTCGGCCAGTACGGCGCCGACCCCGCCGGGACCGTCCAGCTCACCGCAGGCGCCACCCAGACGAACTACTCCGGCACCAGCTTCGTCGCGGGCAACAAGTACACCTTCAACCGGATCTCCGGTCACCGCGACGGCTACAACACCGAGTGCCCCGGCAACTCCCTCTACGCCCAGCTGCCGACCATCCGCGCCTGGGCGGCCGGTCCGGTGCAGGGCCTGAAGGTCGCCTCGGTCACCGGCACGACCCTCTCGGGCTCGACGTACTACACCAAGGGCGGCATCACCGTGAAGTGGTCGGCCACGACGCCGACCTCGCTCATCAAGAACTTCCAGCTGCTGGTGGACGGCAATGCGGTCGCCACCACGTCCGGCACCGCCACTTCCGCCGCCGCCACGCTGGCCGCGGGCAAGCACACCGTCGCCGTGCGGGCCGTGCACCAGTCCGGGAAGACCACGACCACCGCGGCGCTGAACGTCACGGCGGATGCGACCGCCCCGACCTTCACCACCACGCCGAAGCTCGCCCTGCGCGGCGGCACCGTCAACACCACCGCCGTACCGGTCACGCTCAGCTGGAAGGCCACGGACGACACGGCCCTGCGCTCCGTGGAGCTGCTGTCCCCGACCACGGCCACCTTCGGCCCGACCATCACCAGCTCCAACCGCACCGTCAAGTCCGGCACCGCCTCCACCTGGTCGATGCGCGCCAACGACTACGCGGGCAACTCCCGCACGTCGTCCCCGGCGTACACGCCCGTGATCCTCCAGGAGACCTCCGCCGCCAAGTCCGGCAGCTGGACCACCCGCTCGTCGAGCAGCTACCTCGGCGGCAAGTCGTACTCCAGCGGCTCCAAGGGCGCCAGCCTCACCTGGACCTTCACCGGCCGCTCCGCCGCCTGGGTGGTCTCCCGCGCCTCGACGTCCGGCCAGGCCTACGTCTACGTCGACGGCGCCAAGGTCGCCACGGTGGACCTGAAGTCCTCCGCGGCGCAGTACCGGCAGGCCATCTGGACCAAGACCTGGTCCAGCAGTGCCAAGCACACCGTGAAGATCGTCGTGGTCGGCACCTCCGGCCGCCCCACCATCACGACGGACGGCCTCGTCTACATCAAGTAGCCGTCCCGCGCCCGCACGCACGGTGCGGGCAACACCCGAGCCCGGCAGCCGCCCGCCAGCGGCTGCCGGGCTCGGCGTTTCAGGGACGCCCCGGTGCGTCAGGCGTACGACCGCAGCCAGCGGAGCTTGGCCGCCTCCTGGTAGGGGCCGCCGCCCTCGTGGTCGTTGAAGTCGTACACCTCGATCCGCTTGTCCTCGTGCGCCCAGGCGTTGAACGCGGCGAACACCGTGGAGGGCGGGCAGGTCTGGTCCTCCAGGGCCGCCGAGAAGAACGCGGGCGCGCGGCCGCGGGCGGCGAAGTGCACGCCGTCGAAGTACGACAGCGTGCGCAGGGCGTCCTCGGTGCGGCCCCGGTGGGTCTTGAGGTAGAGGCCGATCTCCCGGTACGGGTGGCGGTCGGTCAGCGTGGTCCCGCGCGGGTAGTCGCACAGGAACGGCACGTCCGGCGCGATCGCGACCAGGTCCGGCACCAGACCTCCCACCGCGATGGTGATACCGCCGCCCTGGCTCTCGCCGATCGCCACGGTCCGCCCCGCGTCGGTCAGCGGGTGCGAGCGCGCCGCCTCGACCGCCCGCACCGCGTCGGTGAACACCCGGCGGTAGTAGTAGTTCTCCGGCGCGTCCAGACCGCGGGTCATGAAGCCGGGGTACGCCGGCGTGCCGCCGACCGGGTCGGGGGTGCCGCCCCCGCCTCCCCAGGCGCTGCCCTGACCGCGCGTGTCCATCACGAAGTGCGCGCTGCCCGTCGACGCCCACAACAGGTGTTCGTGCGGCAGGCCACGCCCGCCGCCGTAGCCGACGAACTCCACGACCAGCGGCAGCGGCGCGTCGACCCGCGCGGGCAGCGTCAGCCAGCCCTTGACCGGGTGCCCGCCGAATCCGGCGAAGGTCACGTCGTACACCTTCACCGTCGCCAGTCCCGCGTCCACCAGGTCGAACCGGGCGTCCAGGTCATGCTCGCGGGACTCCTGGAGCGTCTTGGACCAGAAGGCGTCGAAGTCCTCGGGCTCGACGGACGAACTGCGGTACTCGCGGAGCTCGTCGAGGGGAAGGTCGAACAGGGCCATCAACAACCGCCTTCGCGAAGAGACTGTGGAGTTGACATCCTCCCCTCCCTGAAGGGAGGGGATTCCTGGCTCAGGCGGCCTCCGGGAGCGGCGCCCCCAGGGGTCTTACGCCCTCAACACCAGCCGGGGTGAGACCAGCCCGGACCAGCATCACGCGGGCGGAGTTCTTGTCCCTGGGGGACGCGGCTCCGCACGCGGTGCAGGTGTAGGTACGTTCCGAAAGAGGAAGTGCGTGCTTGGTTCTCGCTCCGCACGATGCGCAATCCATAGTGGTGTGCGCGGGGTGTACGAGGCGGACGTCCCGCCCGTGCTTGCGGCCCATCTCGATCAGGGCCGTCTTGGTGGCGCCAATGGTGGCGTCGGCCGCCTTGCGGGCCATGGTGGTCTTGGCGAGGAACTTCGGCCGGAAGTCCTCGACGGCGATGGCGTCGTGGTCGCGGACGACGCGTTTGGCCCACTTGCGGGCGGTGTCCTGCCGCTGCCGTGCAACCTTCTTGGAGACCTGCGCGGCCTGCCGTTGCGCCTTCCTGTAGCCCTTGGACGCGGCCTGCCCCTTGGCGGGCCGGCGGCGGGCCATCATTCGCTGATACCGGGCGAGACGCTGCGCGGCCCGCCTGCCGTGTTCGGCGTGCGGGAGGTCGTGCGCGTCCGATGTGGTGGTGGCGGTCTCCTTGACGCCCCAGTCGATGCCGAGAACGGCGCCGGTTTCAGGGATCGGTTGCACCTCGGTGGCGACGACGAACGACGCGTACCAGTGGCCGAGGCTGTCCCGGTACACCCGCACCGACGACGGAGCGGACGGCAGTTCACGCGACCACACCACGGTCACGGCGATGCCGCCCGCAAGGTGCAGGCGGCCGTCCTTCAGCCGGAACCCTCGGGTGGTGTAGTTCAGTGTCGGCTCGGCATCGCGCTTCCGCTTGTGCCGGGGCATGCCTGCGCGCTGCCTCACCGGCAGACGGTGCTCAATGTCCTTCAGCGCTTTGGAGCGGGACTTGGCGAAATCCCGGATCATCTGCTGCTGCGGGACGCTCGCACCGTCCCGCAGCCACGGCAGCTTGCTGCGGGCTTCGGTCAGCATCTTGTCAAGTTGCGCCGGACCGCACGTCAGCTTGCCCTCGGGGTGCACCTGATTGTGTGCGTGCACCTGCCGGGACTTGGCGACGCATTCGTTCCACACCCATCGGCACCGGTCCCACTCGGCAAGGAGCGCGGTGCGGGCGGTTGACGACACGCGAAGCCGGTAGGTGTACCGGGCGTGCCCGGCATCCTTGGCTATCTGCGGCATCGCCATGGCATCATTTTAGCATGACTGATGAGAAGAGAATCTCCCTCCGGCTCCCAACCGACCTGCACGCGCGGCTGGTTGAACAGGCCCGTTCAGACCGGCGGTCCCTCAACTCTGAGATCGTCCACCTGCTTGAGGTCGCCCTCACCCATGCGGGTGGAGATGACGAATCGCCCTGACGGCGATTCCTCTTTCCGTGCCCCGCTCCGCAGGGGTTCGATTCCTCCCCGGCCTGAAGGCCGGGACATCCTCGAAGAAGATCAGGTGACACGGTACGGCCCCGGTGCGGCCCGCCGTCAGTCCAGGCGTTCGATCCCGATGCGGTTCCGGGGGGCGGCCTCCGGACGCGTCAGGCGCCGTCCTCGTCCCGGCCGTGCCAGGCGTTGTAGCGGGTCAGGTAGCCCGCGAACCGTTCGAGGTCGTCCTCCGGCCAGCCGGACAGGCGCTCGCGGAAGGCCGCACGGCGACTCTCGGTGACCCGGGCGAGGATGCGCCGGCCGGCGGCCGTCAGGTGGAGCACCTGGACGCGGTGGTCGCCGGGGTCGGTGCGGCGCTCGACGAGGCCGGCGCGTTCCAGGGCGGACACCTGCCGGCTGACGGTGGACTTGTCCAGCGCGTAGTGGGCGGCCAGGTCGGTGGCCCGGCAGCCGCCGCTCTCCTCCAGATGCCCGAGCAGCGTGTACGACACCAGCGACAGCTCGGGGTGCATGCGTCCCGCCGAGGCCCGGGCCCGGCGGGCGAAGACCGTCATCTCGCGGTGGATGGTCTCGACGGCCGTGTCCCCGGCGGGCGTCCGCCGCGTGACGGCGCTCTCGTCCGGTTCTGTCGCTGCGGTCACCGAATGCCTCCCCTGCTCTTCCGGTTGCATAGTACAACTGATCTGGGGTGATGCGGGCCGGCCACCGGAGGCGGCGAAGAGGGGGCCGCTGTCCGAGCGTTGGGGTAGGGTGACCTGCGGCCGTGGAGGGTCCCGGTCGCAGGAAGCCGAGGAGGTGAGACCCATTAACGCTGTGTCAGGTCGGGTGCTCTCCCCTCGCGACGGCGCGGATCACCGTCGGTAGGTGACCGCGGGAGCGCCCTCTTCGGCTCCCGAAAGGCCCCGGCATTCCATGCCTGTACTCCCTCCCTCGTCTCCTTCTTCCGCCTCCCCGCCTGCCGGTTCCCCGCGTGCCGGGGTGGTCGCCGCGCTGCGCGCCGCCGGCTGCGTGTTCGCCGAGGAGGAGGCGGAACTGATCCTCACCGGCGCGCGCACACCACGGGAACTCGCCGCCCTGGTGGAGCGGCGCGTCGCCGGATTCCCCCTCGAACAGGTCCTCGGCTGGGCCGGGTTCCACGGTCTGCGGATCGCCTTGGAACCGGGTGTCTTCGTACCGCGGCGCCGTACCGAGTTCCTGGTCGACCAGGCGCTGGCCCGGTCCCCGGAGGCGTCCGTCGTCGTGGACCTGTGCTGCGGCTCGGGCGCGGTGGGCGTGGCGCTGGCCGTCGCGCTCGGCCCGGTGGAACTGCACGCCTCCGACATCGACCCGGCCGCGGTGCGCTGCGCCCGGCGCAATGTCGTCCCCAGAGGCGGCACGGTCCACGAGGGGGACCTGTTCGACGCGCTCCCCGGCAGCCTGCGGGGGCGTGTCGACATCCTCGCCGCCAACGTGCCCTACGTCCCCACGGGCGAGGTCGGCCTCCTGCCGTCCGAGGCCCGCGACCACGAACCGCTGGTCGCCCTGGACGGCGGCGCCGACGGCCTCGACGTCCTGCGCCGTGTCACCGCCGAGGCCCCCGACTGGCTCGCCCCCGGCGGCTGCCTCCTCGTCGAGACCAGCGAACACCAGGCCCCGCAGGCCCTCGCCACCTTCACCCGAGCCGACCTGTCCGCCCACCTGGCCGTATCGGAGGACCTCAGCGCAAACGTGGTGACAGGAACCAAGAGCTGACCACGACACGCGACCGTGACGTCGCCCGGCCCGGTGGGCCGCCCGGCCGCGGCGCCCAGCCGTGCAGGCTGGGCTGCCCGTCGGTGGCCTGCCGGGTTCCTGTGCCCGTCGGCCAGCGGGCTCCGGGTGCGTAGTGCGGTCGTGGCCGTGTGCGTTGCGTGACCGGCTCCGGCGGAGCCGGGCCGGCGGGCGGGCATGGTGCGCGGGGCCGGTGGTGGGTTCCGGTTTCGTGCGTGGCCGGGCACGAGTCCTGGCACCAGGGCTCACTCCCGCTCAGTCTTTAGGAACGGTTACGGCAGGGCCTGGGCGCGGGCGACGAGTAGGGCCACGTCGTCGTGGTTGTCGGGCTGGTGGAGTGTGCGCAGTAGGACGTCGCAGAGTTCCTCCAGGGGCCGCGCCGGGCCGCCGAGCAGCGTCAGCAGCGTCGCCAGGCGCTCGTCCAGGGACTCCCGGCGCGTCTCGACGAGCCCGTCGGTGTAGAACACCAGCTGGTCGCCCGGCTCCAGGTGCACCGTCGTGGTGGAGAACGGGATGCCGCCGACGCCCAGCGGAACCCCGGTGGGCAGTTCGAGCAATTCCGGGGGACGGCCCACCGCGATCCGGGCCGGGGGCAGGTGTCCGGCGTTGGCGATCCGGCACCGCCGCATGTGCGGGTCGTGGACGGCGTAGAGGCAGGTGGCGATGGAGTGTTCCAGGCCCTCGGTGATCCGGTCGAGGTGTTCCAGCAGCCGCGCGGGATCGAGGTCGAGCGAGGCCAGCGCCTTCGTCGCGGTGCGCAGCCGCCCCATCGTGGCCGCCGCGGTGATGCCGCTGCCCATGACGTCGCCGACGACGAGGGCGGTCCTGTCGCGTTCCAGCGGGATCACGTCGAACCAGTCGCCGCCCACCTCGACGGTGGCGCCCGCCGGCTGGTAGCGGGAGGCGACCTCCAGCCCGCCGGTGACCGACGGGTGCCGGGGCAGCAGGCTGCGCTGGAGGGTGAGGGCGGCGTCGCGGGCGTTCTGGTACCAGCGGGCGTTGTCGATCTGCACGGCAGCGCGGGAGGCCAGCTCCCCGGCCAGCAGCACGTCGTCCGCGCTGAACGGCTCCGGATTGCGGGTGCGCTTGAGGTCCAGCGCGCCCAGCACCTCGCCCCGCGCGATCAGCGGCACGGCCAGATACGAGTGCACGCCCGCGAGACCCAGCAGCACCGCCGCCTCCGGGGACCGGGCGATCCTGGGCAGGTCCTCGTCCCTGACGCGTGCGACCAGGACCGGGCGGCCGGTACGTACACACAGCGTGACCAGGCGTTCGGGGCCGTAGCGGGCGATCTGCCCGGGTGGATCGGCTGCCTCCAGGGCGTCCGCGGCGCGGTCCGCCCGTACGGCCAGGGCCCGGATCACCGCCGGTTCGGCCGGTCCGAGGTTGCTGCGGCGCCCCTCGACCACGGCATCCAGCAGGTCCACCGCGGCCACGTCGGCCAACTCGGGCACGGCGACGTCGGTCAGCTCGCGGGCCGTGCGCTCCAGCTCCAGGGTGGTGCCGATGCGGGCCGAGGCGTCGGCGATGAGGGCCAGGCGGCGGCGCGCGGCCTCCGCCTCGACGCCCGCCCGGTACTGCTCGGTGATGTCGACGACCGACACGGTCACGCCCAGCACGGTGCCGGCGGCGTCCTCCAGCCGGTACATCGACAACGACCAGGCGTGGTCCTCGTCGGGATCGGCCGGGGTCCGGCCGACCGTGGACAGGTCGACGAGCGGCTGCCCGGTCTCCAGTACCCGGCGCGCCGCGGACTCCAGGGCTTCCGCGTCCACCTCGGGCAGCAACTCGGTCATCGTGCGGTCCACGTGCTCCTCGGCGGGCAGGCCGTTGATCCGCTCCAGGGCCGGGTTGACCGAGACGTACCGCAGCCGGTTGTCCAGTACGGCCAGGCCGATCGGGGACTGCGAGACGATCCGCTCCGACAGTGCCACGTCCCGCTCCAGCCGCCGTACGGTCGACTGGTCGGCGGCGAGCCCGAGTGCGTAGGCCTCCCCGCGGTCGTCCAGCAGCCGCATGTTGCGGAACTCCACCAGGCGGGTGCTGCCGTCCTTGTGCCGGACGGGAAAGGCGCCCGCCCAGCCCCGGCCGGTCCGCAGCACGTCCGAGAACAGCCCGACCACCAGGTCGAGGTGCTGCTCGTGGACCATGAGCCGGGCCGCGTACCGCCCCAGCGCCTCCTGCGCCGAGTAGCCGAAGAGCTCCGCGGCCTGCGGGCTCCACAGCACGATGCGTCCCTGGGCGTCGAGGACCACCGAGGCGACGCCCAGCACGTCGAGCAGTCCGCTCGGCTGTGCCGGACGGACCGCCGGCTCCTCGCCCTCGGCCGAGGGCGTCCCGGAAGCAGTCATCCCACGCACCGCCTTCGCCCGTCCGCGCGGCCCGCCGCCCCGGTGCCAGCGCCTCTGCCGTACCGCGCCCGCGCCCGTCTCCGAGGCGGCCCGTCGCTTCCCTCCACCATCCCCCACCGCAAGGGCTCCTTCGCGCCGAATCGGCCGGAAGGACCGATGCCGCGGCAGACGGGCAGGCAGGTGAGCAGGCGGGCGGCAGTCGCCGGTGGTGTTCTGCCGGGAAACGGTGCTTTGCTGGTTTTTGCGAGTGGAGGGCCGCGCGGAGGGAAGTTCGTGCGGTACCCCGGCCACGAGAGGAGTGATCGTGATGGTGAGCGAGCCGGTGCACCCCGAATCCGTCTCGGTGGAGCTGAGCGGATGCAGCAAGGAAGACGCCCGGACCGTGTTCGACGCGCTGTGTGCCTGCTTCTCCTCCGATCGGTGCGCGGACGACGTACCCCGCGACTACGACGAGGTGCGCCCGACCGTATGGCTCGGCACGTTCGACGTGGCCGAGGAGCACGGGGCGGACCGCGGGCCCAGTCGGCTCGATGCGTCCGTCACGGCCGACGTGCAGGGCGGCTACTGGGCGATCGACCGTTTCCGCATCACCCTGGACTCCCTGTTCACCGTCCAGGACCTGTGCATGGCCTCCGGTGACCAGGAGCGCGAACTCCACGTCCGTCTGGAAAGCCGCTGACGCCGGCCGCCGATGAGGCCCCGAGAGGTTTATGCAACTAGTTGCATAAACCCCTCGGGGTCCTCTACAACTACGGACATGAGCCGTTACCCCCATCTGCTGCGCCCGCTCGATCTGGGCTTCACCACGCTGCCGAACCGCGTCCTCATGGGCTCGATGCACGTCGGCCTGGAGGAGGCCGACCGTGGATTCGAGCGGATGGCGGAGTTCTACGCCGCCCGGGCCCGCGGCGGAGTGGGGCTCATCGTCACCGGCGGCATCGCCCCCAACGAGGAAGGGCGGCCGTACGAGGGCGGCGCGAAGCTCACCACCGAGCAGGAGGCCGAGCGGCACGCGACCGTCACCGCCGCCGTGCACCGCGAGGGCGGCCGGATCGCCCTCCAGATCCTGCACTTCGGCCGCTACGCCTACCACCGCGACCTGGTCGCCCCCAGCCCCCTCAAGGCTCCGATCAGCCCGTTCGTGCCCCGCGAGCTCACCGACGCCGACGTCGAGCGGACCATCGACGACTACACCCGCACCGCCCGCCTCGCCCGCCGGGCCGGCTACGACGGCGTCGAGATCATGGGCTCCGAGGGCTACCTCGTCAACGAGTTCATCGCCGCGCGGACCAACCACCGCACCGACCGCTGGGGCGGCTCCTACGAGAACCGGATGCGCTTCCCGGTCGAGATCGTGCGCCGGGTGCGCGAGGCCGTCGGCGAGGACTTCGTCATCATCTACCGGCTGTCGATGCTGGATCTCGTGCCCGACGGCTCGACCCTGGACGAGGTCGTCACGCTCGCCGGGGCCGTCGAGGCCGCCGGGGCGACCCTCATCAACACCGGCATCGGCTGGCACGAGGCCCGCATCCCCACCATCGCCACCTCCGTACCGCGCGGCGCCTACGCGTTCGCCACCAAGAAGCTGATGGGCCGGGTCTCCGTCCCCCTCGTCACCACCAACCGCATCAACACCCCTGAAGTCGCCGAGCAGTTGCTCGCCGACGGGTACGCCGACATGGTCTCCGTGGCTCGTCCGATGCTCGCCGACCCCGACTTCGTCGCCAAGGCCGCCGCCGGCCGCCCCGAGGCCATCAACACCTGCATCGGCTGCAACCAGGCCTGCCTCGACCACACCTTCAGCGGACAGATCACCTCCTGTCTGGTCAACCCGCGCGCCTGCCACGAGACCGAGCTGGTCCTGTCCCCGACCCGGCGGCGCAAGCGGGTCGCCGTGGTCGGCGCCGGACCCGCCGGGCTCGCCTGCGCGGTCTCGGCCGCCGAACGCGGCCACCTGGTCACCCTGTTCGACGCGGCGGGCGAGATCGGCGGACAGCTCAACGTGGCCCTCAAGGTCCCCGGCAAGCAGGAGTTCGGCGAGACGCTGCGCTACTTCCGCCACCAACTCGACGCACACGGCGTGGACGTACGGCTGAACACCCGGGTGAGCGCGGGCGATCTCGCGGAGTACGACGAGACCGTCGTCGCCACCGGCGTCACCCCGCGCACCCCCGACATCCCCGGCGTCGGCCATCCGCGCGTCCTCGGCTACCTCGACGTGCTGCGGGACGGCGCACCCGTCGGCGACCGGGTGGCGATCCTCGGCGCCGGCGGCATCGGCTTCGACGTGGCCGAGTACCTCACCGACGGCGGTGACAAGGCGAGCGAGGACCCGGCGGCGTACTTCCGGCTCTGGGGAGTCGACATGGACCAGCGCGCGCCCGGCGGACTCACCGCGCCGCAGCGGCCCGCGCCGCCGCGCACGGTGCACCTGCTCCAGCGCAGGACCACCAAGGTCGGCGCCGGGCTGGGCAGGACGACCGGCTGGATCCACCGCACCGAACTCAGGCATCGCGGGGTCACCATGGTGCCCGGTGTGCGCTACGACCGGATCGACGACCGGGGCCTGCACATCACCGTCGACGGCACGAGCACGGTCCTGGAGGTGGACACGATCGTGCTGTGCACCGGGCAGGAGCCGCGGCGCGACCTGTACGAGGAGCTGGTCGCCGCCGGGCGCCGCGCGCACCTGATCGGCGGCGCGGACGAGGCCGTCGAACTCGACGCCAAGCGCGCCATCAAGCAGGGCACGGAACTGGCGGCGGCCCTGTAGGAGGCAACCCGTAGCGACCCCGCGGGGCCGGGGCGGGTGCGCCTCCTGTTCCTAGGATGATCCCCATGTCACTTCCGCACGCGATCCTCACCGCCCTGCTCGAAAAGCCGTCGTCGGGGCTCGAGCTGACGCGCCGCTTCGACAAGTCGATCGGCTACTTCTGGTCGGCGACGCATCAGCAGATCTATCGCGAGCTGGGAAGACTGGAGGCCGACGGCCTCATCCGCGGCCTGCCGGCGAAGGAGCCGGCCCGCGGGCAGAAGAAGGACTACGAGGTACTGCTGGCGGGCCGCGCGGAACTGGCCCGCTGGACCGCCGCCTCCCAGGAGCCGAAGCGGCACCGCGACGCCCTGCTGCTGCGGCTGCGCGCGGCCGCCGTGGTCGGCACCGCGGGCCTTCGGGCCGACCTCGGGCGTCATCTGGAGCTGCACGAGCGGCAGTTGGCGGAGTACCGGGAGATCGAGGAGCGCGACTTCCCGCCCGGCAAGGACAGTCCCGAGGACCGGTTGCGGCACCTGGTCCTGCGGGCCGGTATCGACCTGGAGACCTTCTGGACGCAGTGGTTCCGGCACGCGTTGGAGGAGTTCACCGAGCTGCCGGGCCAGGACCCGGAGTGAGGGCGGTCGGAACCGGTGGGGCGGTCGGAACCGGTGCTGCTGGGAGAGGCGGTCAGAACCGGGACGGCTTCGAACGGCGGCGCAGCACCCACCCGGTGGCGAGCACCGCCGCCCCGACCAGGGTCCCGCCGACCGCGAGCGTGAGGGGACCGTAGTCCTTGACGCCCCCGCCCAGGCCGCCCAGCACACCCCGGGTCGGCACGGCCGTGGGCGCGATGTTCGGCGCGTACGGTGCCAAATTCGGCGTGTACGGGGGCACGGCATTCGGCGCGTACGTCTGCCGGGACGGGGGAGCGGCCGTCGCGGTGACGCGGCCGCCGGTGACAGCGATGGTCTGCGTGCCCGCCATGATGTTGTTCGCGCAGACGACGGCCACGGTGTAGGTGCCCGGGCTCACGCTCTGCCAGGCGGCGGACTGGCCGCCGGCTGTTCCGGTGAGCGCCACTTGACGCCCCTGGGTGAAGTTCGTCTGGCCCGGGGTGAGCAGCGAGGCCGTGCCCCAACGGCCGCTGACCTGGCTGCACACGCTGGTCGTCACGGACACTGTCGAGCCGTTGGCGGTGACGGATATCCCGGTACCGGCGGCGTCGGCTGGGCCGGCGGCGAGACCGAGTGCGAGTACGGCGGCCGTCGCGGCGACGGCTGCGGAAAGGGAGGGTGGCTGAGTGTGGCTCATGGGACTGTCCTCCGGCGGCACGGTCGGCGGACCATCCCATGTGCCGCCGGAGATAGGGGATTCGCCCGTGCCGCCTCGGGGCCAGCCAACGTCCCGCGGAGGCCGCCCGCATGCGGGGCGCGTCCGTACGGGTGGGCGCCGCCCGGCCGGTCGACGCCCGGTCGGGTGCTTCGGGCCGGCCGGTGGTTATCGCGCTGTCGGGTGCTCGGGGCTGCCGGTCGTCACCGCGTGGTCGGGTGCTCCGGGCTGCCCCGTTCGTCGCCGCTCGGTCGGGTGCTCGGGGCTGCCCCGTTCGTCGCCGCTCGGACGGGTGCTCAGGGCTTCCCGGTCGTCACCGAGCGCTGGGGTGAGAAGCCGCCCCAGGTGCCGTCCGGGAGCATTGCCCGGATCCGCACCCGGTGGCCGACCCCGGCCTCACGCCCCAGGTAGAAGCTGTACGAGGCCTTCTCGCGCGGTGCCGTGCCGCCCCAGACGAGTGACGTGGCCGGCTGTCCGTCCAGCTGGATCTGGTACTGCGTCACCACACCGTCGGTGCGCGGCGGCACCCAGCTCAGATCGAGGTAGTACGCCCCGTCCGCCTGGTGGGTGGTGGCGTGGAAGGAGGACGGCGCGGTGGCCCGGCCGTCGTCGGATCCCGGCGCGGTGGTGAGCCGGACGGTGGCGCCGGCGGGGGAGAGGTTGTCGGCCGCGTCGCGGGCCCGCACGGTGAACGCGTAGGAGGTGCCCGGTCGCAGGCCGGTGACCACCGCGGCGGTCTGGCTGCCGCCGACACTGTGGATCTTCGTTCCGCCCTGGTAGATGTCGTAGGACACCACGCCCCGGTCGTCCGTCGAGCGGGACCAGGACAGTTGGACGGCCCGGCTGCCCACCGCCCGGCCGCGCACATCGAGCGGGCGGGTGGGAGCCGAGTGGTCGGCCGGGGCGGCGGCCGGTGTCGTCGCCCGCACAGACCCGCTGCGCGGGCCGAGCCGGCCGTCGGTGCCCCGCGCCCGTACGGTGAAGACATACGTGGTCGACGGGCTGAGCCGGGTGACGTCCACCATGTGCTCCCGGGCTGGTACGGCCTTCACCTTCGTGGTGCCGCGGTACACCTCGTACCCGCCGATGTCCGAGGCCGCGGGCAGCCCGTTCCACATCACGTGCACGCTGGTGGCGCTCCCCGCGGCGGCGGTGACGCCGGTCGGCGCGCCGGGCAGCCGGCCGCCCTCCCCGTCGTCCGCGACACTCCGGCCGCAGGCGGCGAGCAGCGCCAGCGCGCCGCACAGCGCCACGACACGCCCGGGCGCGCGGGGACGGCGGGAAGCGGGAGCGGGAACGCGTCGCACGGGTCTGCCTCCCCGGGAACGGCGGCGTGGACGGCCCGGACGCCGCACGGACAATGGTCCGGACCAATATGGCGCGTTGACGGGAGCGCATCAAGGGGGCCGCGGTTGGCGGCAGTCGCGGGGCGTTCCGTATGCTGAAGTTCCTTCCGGGCTGAACCACCCTGTGCAGCAGGGGAGTTCATGCTGCGGCGCGGGCAGCTGTCGTCGCTGCCTCCCGCGTCGTCACGGGCGGCCCGGGGGCCGGTTCGGCATGGATCCAGGCCCCCGGCCGTCCGATGGGTGGTGCGGGTCATGCGCCGCCCGTTCCCCTAACGTGGGCCGCGTGACCGTTTTCTCCTCAATTCACCCCCTTGGGGTGAATGCCTGCCAATGTCCCCGACGAGAGGGGCCCGATGGTGCGTGCCCAGTCGCTGACGCTCGTTGCGGCGAGTGCCGCCCTGCTCGCTCCCACGACGCTCCCGACCCCGACCGTGCCGTACGCGTACCGCATCCGGGGGGAGCCCGCGGCGCGCACCCGGGCGGAGCCCGCGGCGCACGGCGAGCGCGCCGTCCCGGCCGCCGACCTGCTGGCCAGGGTGCGTGACTGCACACGGGTCTCCCGCGGCCGCTACCGCCTCGACGCCGGGCGGCCCGCCACCGTCCCGGTGTGCGGGCTGCCCGGCGCCGTCTTCTGGAAGGCCGACATGGACATCGACTGCGACGGACGGCCCACCGTCCACTGCAACCGCCGCACCGACCCGCAGTTCTCCCCGACCGCGGCCTACGAGCAGTCCAACGGCCGCCGCCTGGACGCCGCACGGCTGCCATACATCGTCCTGCCCGCCCCGAGCGGCATCTGGGACCCTCGCGCCCACGACGTGGGCGGGGGATCGGTCGCGGCCGTCGTCTACCGGGACCGCGTGCAGTACGCGGTCGTCGGCGACATCGGGCCACGCGAGATCATCGGCGAGGCCTCCTACGCCACCGCCCGGGGCCTCGGCATCCCCGCCGACCCCAACGGCGGCGGGGTCCGCTCCGGCGTGACCTACATCGTCTTCGAGCACTCCCGGATCAGCGCCATCGAGGACCACGCGGCCGCCGTGGCCACCGGCGAGCGGCTGGCACGCCGACTGGTGAACGGCGGGACGGCTACGGCACAGGCGGACGACCCGCGCCTTCCGCCCCGCACCGCCCCGGACGCTCCTCACACCTTCCGGTAGCCGTACGCCTCCGAGGCCGCCGCCTCCACGGCGTCCAGGTCGGCTCCCGCCGCCGCCGTGACCACCGCGGCGACCGCGCCCTCGACGAACGGGGCGTCCAGCAGCCGTGTGTCCCCGGGCAGTTCGTCACCCTCGGCGAGCAGCGCCTTCACGGTGAGCACCGCGCTGCCGAGGTCGGTCAGCACGGCAACCCCGGCACCCCGGTCCACGGACGCCGCCGCGGCGGAGACCAGTTCCGCACTGGTGCCCAGCCCGCCGTCCTCCCGGCCGCCGGCCGCGGCCACCGGAACGCCCGCCGCCCCGCCCGCCAGCCCTCTCGCCAGCTCGGCCACCGAGGACGCCACCTCGGCGCTGTGCGACACCAGCACGATCCCGACCACCTTCTCGCCGCTCACGTCACGCCTCCGCCGCGGTGGCGTCGGCCAGTGCCGCGATCAGCAGGGCGGACGAGGTGGCCCCCGGGTCCTGGTGCCCGATGCTGCGCTCACCCAGATAGCTCGCCCGGCCCTTGCGGGCCAGCAGGGGTGTGGTCGCCTCGGCACCCGCCTCGGCGGCGGCGCGGGCCGCCGCGAAACCGTCACCGAGCGCGTCCACCGCCGGAACCAGCGCGTCGATCATGGTCTTGTCGCCCGGCGCGGCCCCGCCCAGCGTCATGACCCCGTCCACCCCGGCCCGCAGCGCCTCGGCGAGCTGCTTCTCGCTCACCTCGGCGGCGTCCCCGAGCGCCTTGCCGGTACGCCGCAGCAGCGTCCCGTACAGCGGCCCCGACGCGCCGCCGACGGTCGAGATCAGCTGCCGCCCGGCGAGGACCAGGATCGCGCCGGGCGTCTGCGGAGCCTCCTTCTCCAGCGCGGCCCGCACGGCGGTGAACCCGCGCTGAAGATTGCTGCCGTGGTCGGCGTCCCCGATGGGTGAGTCGAGGGCGGTGAGCCATTCCGCCTCACGGGCCACGGACGCGGCGGTCGCCGTCATCCAGCGGCGGAAGAAGTCGGCGTCGAGCACTGGATCTCCCTTGCGTGGTAGGTACGGTCGATGGGTTCGCCGACTCACCGGCCCCAGCGCAGGCCCGGTGTGCTCACCGGCGCGTCCCACAGCCGCAGCAGTTCCTCGTCGATCTGGCACAGGGTGACCGAGGCGCCGGCCATGTCCAGGGAGGTGACGTAGTTGCCCACCAGACTGCGGGCGACGGCCACACCGCGCTCGGCGAGCACCCGGTTCACCTCCGCGTTGAAGCCGTACAGCTCCAGCAGGGGGGTCGCGCCCATGCCGTTGACCAGCAGCAGCACGGGGTTGCGCGGGCTCATGTCGTCCAGGATCGCGTGCACCGCGAAGTCGGCGATCTCACCCGAGGTCATCATCGGCCGCCGCTCCCGGCCGGGCTCGCCGTGGATGCCGATGCCGAGTTCCAGCTCGCCGGCCGGCAGGTCGAAGGTGGGGCTGCCCTTGGCCGGGGTGGTGCAGGCACTCAGCGCGACGCCGAAGCTGCGGGAGTTCTCGTTGACCTGCCGGCCGATCGACTCCACCCGCTCCAGCGGCTGCCCCTCGTCGGCGGCGGCGCCCGCGATCTTCTCCACGAACAGGGTCGCGCCGGTGCCGCGCCGCCCCGCCGTGTACAGGCTGTCGGTCACCGCAACGTCATCGTTGACCAGCACCTTCGCGATCTGGATGCCCTCGTCCTCGGCGAGTTCGGCCGCCATGTCGAAGTTGAGCACGTCGCCCGTGTAGTTCTTCACGATGAACAGCACGCCCGCCCCGCTGTCCACGGCCGCCGCCGCCCGCAGCATCTGGTCCGGTACCGGCGAGGTGAAGACCTCCCCCGGACAGGCCGCCGAGAGCATCCCGGGCCCGACGAACCCGCCATGCAGCGGCTCGTGCCCCGATCCGCCACCGGAGACCAGGGCGACCTTCCCCGCCACGGGCGCGTCCCGCCGCACGATCACCCGGTTCTCCACGTCGACCGTCAGCTCCGGGTGAGCCGCCGCCATACCGCGCAGCGCGTCCGCCACCACGGTCTCGGCGACGTTGATGAGCATCCTCATGGGTACCTCCTGGTGATCTAAACAAGTGTGGCCGTGACCTGCGTCTTTGCTGGGCAAGGCGCATACGGGCTGTTGTTGATCTCGGCGGTCCGTGGCGGTCGAAAGCGGTGTCCGGCGGTACTGACGCTGACTTGGTGCTGACTTTACTGACGCGGCATCAGGAGACCCGGACGGGCGGACATGGGGAAGCCGGAGCGCTCCTACCGGCAGTATCGGCCTTGCGGCAGCGAAGGTCACCTGTGGCGACCATTGACTTCCTCCCCGGGCAGGAGCCCGGGGATTCCCCTATGAGGGGGTTCGGCCGGTTGCCCGGCGTACGGGTTCCTGCTTCACGGACCGGCTGGTGCCGAGGTCTCCACAGGCTGAGACCGCATGTCCTGCGGCCTTGATGTTCTTCGCGGCGTTCACGTCGGCATGGTCGCGGTGTCCGCAGCCTGGGGCTTTGCACCGGAAGACCGCTTGGCTCTCGCGGTTTCCTTCCGTGACGAAGCCGCAGGCGGAGCACCGCTGCGACGTGTACGCGGGGTTGACTTTCACCACGCGCGTGCCCGTGTACCGGGCGGCGTTGGTCAGGGCGAGTTCGAGGCGGTGCCACCCCTTGTCCAGGATGGCCCGGTTGAGCCCGGCCTTCTGGCGGACGTTGTGGCCGGGCGCGGCCACGGTGCCACACGCGCCGGCGGACATGTTCTTGATCCGCAGGTCTTCGAGGACCACCAGGGCATTCTTCGCGACGATCCGGGCGGCCCTCTGCGCGCAGAAGTCTCCACGCCGGTCCGACACCCGGGACATGATGCGGCCCATGGCTGTGATCGTCTTGTGCCGGTTCGCGCTGCCGCGCTTGGACCGGGCGAGGCGTTGTTGCAGGCGCCGGTACCGGACGATCTCGCCGGCCGTGATGAACGGCCGGTCGTGGAAGTCGCCGTCCGAGGTGACGACGGCGGTCTTGACCCCCCGGTCGATGCCCACGGCGGTACCGGGCATGGCGTGCTGCGCGGGAGTGGCGGCCTGGTCGTCCACGAGGAACGACACAAACCACCGGCCGCCCTTGCGGGACACGGTCGCGGAACGGATCTCACCACCCAGGGGGCGGGACCAGCGGAAGCGGACCCAGCCCAGCTTCGGCAGCTTGACCCGGCCCCACTTGCGCCCCAGCCGCTCCACACTGATCTGCTTCGCGTCGGGGAACCTAAACGACGGCGACCACCGTGCCCTCGACCGCCACCGCACCCTGAACGTGCCGTGAACCCGGCAGGCCCGGTCCAAATCCTTCAGCGTCTGCTGCAACGCGTGCGACGGTGCCGCCTTCAACCACGGGTGCTCACGCTTGGCGTCAGCCAGCTCGGCGCACTGCGGCGCGTAGTTCATCCACGCCCCGCGCCGCCGGTATGCCCGACGCTGCTCCAGGGCCGTGTTCCACACCGACCGGCAGATAGCGCCGAACTCCTCACACATCTCCTCTTGTTCGGGCGAGAGGTGGAGCAGGTAGCGGCGACCGGACAGCATGAAAACACCCCCTTCGACTGGTGCGATCAACATAGTGCACGCCACTGACAACGCAGCGAACTCCGCCGCTGCGCGGCTCCGCGCCAAGGATGAGCTAACCCCGTCCTGAAGGACGGGGCTTGCGCTCAAGAGATCCGGTCAGGCGAACGAGAGAACGGGTGCCTCCGGGCCTACCGGCCGTTTCTCAGGGTCCGCCTGCACCTGCCGGCCCGGGCAGGCGGAGCCTGGTCGAGCGGTGAACCTCGGTGCAGCGGCTCTTCCCCCGGGTGGCGTCCGAGTCGTGGCCTGTCGTGGCCTGCCGCCTGCTGGGGACGGACTGGCCTCTGCGACGTGTCGGCCGCGGTGATCTACGCCGTTGCCTCCGGCTGCACCGACCTCGAACGCCGTGGCCGGCCAGGGCCGGGGCTCAGCGCACCGGGAAGCCGCAGGAGTAGCCCTGCTCTTTGAGCCAGGGGAGGATCCGGCGCAGGGTCTCGACGGTCTGGGAGCGGTCGCCTCCCGCGTCGTGGAAGAGGAGCGTCGGCCCGTTGGGCACCTCCCGCTCGACGGTGGCGACGATGGCGTCCGTGCCCGGCCGCTCGAAGTCCTTGGAGTCCACGTTCCAGCCCAGCGGGCGCATGCCCCGGGAGGCCGCCAACTTGCGGCTGTAGGGGGTGAAGGCCCCGCCGGGCGCCCGGTAGTACATCGGCCGAACGCCCCCGGCCGCCTCGGTGATCATGCGTTCGGCGTCGAGTATCTGCTGCGACTGGTAGGCCTGGGACTTGGTGTCCATGGTGGTGTCGTGCGACACCGTGTGGTCGCACAGCCGGTGCCCGGCCGCGACCACCTTCTTCACGAGGTCCGGGTGGGCCTGCGCCTGTGTCCCCACCATGCAGAACGTGGCTTTCACGCCGTACTCCCGCAGCACGTCGAGGACCTGAGGGGTCCACACGGGGTCGGGGCCGTCGTCGATGGTGATGTTGACGCCACGCTCCCCCTTGTCCGAGGCGTGCGCGATGGTCACCTCCACTGGATTGACGTCACTGCCCGGCGTGGCCGACGCGGCCGTCCGAGGCGACGAGCCGCCCACGGCACCGGCCTGCGCGGTCCACACCGAGGCACCGGCGGCCAGTACCGTCACCCCGAGCGCCGCCCCGACCACCTTGCCGTACCAGCCCCGCCCGCCGCCGTGCCGTGCCATGTCCGCCCCGCTTTCCCGCAGTTCCTCGCCGATCCTTGGCCGTCTTCCGACCACTTGGCAGGACGAGGGGCGGCGGCCACCGGATGCGTCCGTTACCGATCACGGACACTTCCGGGGGGGTTCGCGGACAACTGGGCGAGCAGCGGCCAAAACTGGGCTGGTTACGATCGGCTGCTTGCGGAGGCGTCAATCCGCATCAACATGTTCTTGCCGGTGGTCGCGCTTGTCACCACGCCGGCGCTGCGCGCGAGTTGGCTGTGGTGGCTCGGGTTGATCGTATGTGTGGCGTTGCTTTACCAGGGGCTCGTGCAGCGGTCGCGGGCCCTCGCGGTGGTGCTGGACTCGGTCGGGCACCCAGCTGATCGAGTCACCGACGATGGCGGCATTGAATCGCGGTATGCAAGCCGCCGGCTTCGGTCTGGTCAGATGGTGGCACGGATCGGCCTCGGCATGATCAGCCGGGGCTGAGCACCTGCTGAGACTGAGCCCTTTCTTCCTTCTCATCACTCAGCTCGGCTTGAGTATGCGTGCTCATGTCCGGCGAGTCCTCGCGCGGCGAGTATCGATGCAGCGGCGTAGTCGCGTGGCGCCGACCCGATCCAGTGGTGAGACAGTTAAGGAGATTCCCATGTCCCGACGTGTTGCTCTGTCCGTGGTCGCCGGTGTCGTTCTCCTTGGCGGTGCTGGTGCCTTCGCTCTCGCGCAGGCCGGGGAGCAGACTCCGGCGCTGGCGCACAGCACTGCCCGCTACTCCGCTCCCGAAGGGGACCGCGACGGCTCGCTGGTCTTCGTCACCGACGTCACGGTGCCCTCCGGTGTCACGAACGTGAAGGTGCTGGCCTGGCCGCAGCGCTCGTCCTTCGCCGAGAAGGGGCTGACTGCCAAGGACATGGCCGCCGCGGAGCCGGCCGTCTGCAAGCCCTCCGGGCCGAACACCGTGCGCTGCACCTACACCGCCGAGGTCACCGGTGCCGACGTCGAGTCGTCCCCGCGCGGTGCCTGGCACCTCGCCGTCCTGGCCACCGCGCAGAACGGCACCACGACCTTGGACACCGAGGCAGCCGACTTCACCGTCCGGTGACACGGACACGGATAAGGGTCGGCCCCACTGGCCTCGGTCAGGACGCAGCCCCGCAAGGCTGCGTCCTGGACGGAGAGTCGCCCGACGTCATGCCTTGTGCTGCATGCTGCGCCGTGCGGGGCTTCCCTGCTCAGCGGCCCTGGACCGTACGCCGTCGGCAATGCGCTTGCCGATCGCCTCGTCGATGTTCGACCAGTACGTGAAGGCGCGCTCCAGGACCGGTTCGCTGACCCCGTTGAGGAGGTGCCCGACGACGTTGTCGACAAGACGGTCCCGGGCGGCATCGTCCAGGACCTGCCGGACCAGTGCGCCGGGCTGCCCCCAGTCGTCGTCCTCGGCGTGGGAGATGTACGCGGCACGGGTGATCTCGCCGTCGGCCGCCCAGCTGGGCGGCGGGCCGAAGCGGGCAGGTTCGGCGGCGGGACCGCCCTTGGAGTTCGGGGCGTACACCGGATCAGTCGTCTTCCGGTACGCCATTGCCCCGTCCTTCGAGTAGGTGTGGACGTCGACGATGGGCGCGTTCACGGGAAGCTGCTGGTAGTTGGCGCCGATGCGGTGCCGGTGGGCGTCCGCGTAGGAGAACAGCCGGGCCAGCAGCATGCGGTCCGGACTCGGCCCGATCCCGGGGATGAAGTTGTTGGGCTGGAACGCCGCCTGCTCGATCTCCGCGTGGTTGTCGGTCGGATTGCGGTCCAGGGCCATCCGGCCGACCGGTATGAGCGGGTAGTCACCATGCGGCCACACTTTGGTGAGGTCGAACGGGTTGAAGCGGTAGTGCGCGGCCTCCGCGTACGGCATGACCTGCACGTACAGCGTCCAACTGGGGAAGTCGCCGTCACGGATGTGCTCGAAGAGATCGCGCATGTGGTAGTCCGTGTCGACGGCGGCCATCTGGTCACCCTCGTGCTGGGTGAAGAACTCGATCCCCTGGTCGGTCTTGAAGTGGTACTTCACCCAGTACCGCTCGCCCTTGGCGTTGAGCCACATGTAGGTGTGGGACGTGTAGCCGTTCATGTGGCGCCAGGTGCGGGGGATGCCACGGTCTCCCATCAGCCAGGTCACCTGATGTGCGGACTCCGGCGAGAGCGTCCAGAAGTCCCACTGCATGTCGTTGTCGCGCAGGTTGTTGTCCGCGCGGCGCTTCTGAGAGCGGATGAAATGCTGGAACTTCATCGGGTCCTTCATGAAGAACACCGGCGTGTTGTTGCCGACCATGTCGTAGTTGCCCACGGCGGTGTAGAACTTCACCGCGAAGCCGCGAGGGTCACGCCAGGTGTCGGGGCTGCCCCGCTCGCCGGCGACCGTCGAGAAGCGAATGACCAGGTCGGTGCGGGTGCCCGGTTGGAATACGGCTGCCATGGTGTAGGCGCTGACGTCCTCGATCACCTCGAAGTGGCCGAAGGCGCCGCTCCCCTTGGCATGCGGCTGGCGCTCGGGAATCCGCTCCCGGTTGAACTGGGCCATCTGCTCGATCAGGTAGGCGTCCTGCAGCAGGACCGGCCCGCCCGGGCCCAGGGTGAGAGAGTGCTCATCACTCTCCACCGGCGCGCCGGAGTCCGTCGTGGTGGCGGGATGGAACTCCGTCATAGGTCTGCCCTTTCGCTGTGCCGGTCTTCCACGCCTCCATTCACGTGACCGTAAGAACCCGTACTAAACACCCCAAGCCGCACTTTATGGATGGCACCGTCGGATCCGGCACGGGGGTTAGTCGTCCTCCGGCGTGGCCCTCGTTGCTGGGGGAAGTGCCGTCGGCCAGGGGCATGAGGGCGGTGCGGAAGTGGTCGGCGACCATGCGCAGCCGTACGTCTGTCTCTGCGTCCGCGCCGCACCGGATCCCGGCAGGCGTGGCGGCCGGCCACGAGCATCCCCGGCACCGGCCACGACCTGCACCGTTGATACAGCTATCGCGCCGCGGCCTCCAGTGCCGCCATCCGGCGGTCGTGGAAGCGGCTGAGCACCAGCACCGAGACGGTGGCCCCGATCAAGGCGCAGAACATGTCCCACTGGGTGTCCCACACATCGCCCTGAGTGGCGAGGAACGCGTCTGCGCCGTGGCCGCCGATCACGGCCGCCGCCCACTCGAACAGCTCGAAGAGCGCGCTGAACGCGAGACACGCGCACACTGTGAGCGGCGCCAGCCAGCGGCTGCCGCGCAGCGGGGAGGTGCGGCTGAGCAGTTCCCGTACCAGCACCGCGGGCACGAAGCCCTGCATCAGATGGCCCAGCCGGTCGTACGGATTGCGGTGGAGGCCGAAGGTGTCCCGGATCCAGTCGCCGAGGGGCACCTGCGCGTAGGTGTAGTGGCCGCCCGTCGCCAGCACCAGCGCGTGCACGGCGAGCAGACAGCACAGCAGGTCGGTGAGCGGGAAACGCCGCCAGGCCAGCATGACCATCGGCAGCCCGACGATCACCCACACGGTCTCCAGCAGCCAGGTGACGCGGTCGCGCGGGGCCCAGCCCGACACGATCATCCCGGCCACCACGATCCCGGCGAGCAGGAGGGGCGGAACGCGCCAGGGGGTGGAGCGTGCCGGTGCGGACAGGGGCGGGGCGGACATGGGCGGACTCCTCGCCGTAGGGCGCTCCTGGCCGCAGGAGCGTGACAGGAGCCCTCATCCTGGCGCGGCGCTGGTACAGCGGCATGAGTACCGCTACTCATCCCGTTCTGGGGGCCCGATGGGCCCCAGAACGGGTCGGACACGTGCCTTGAGAACGCCCTGGAGTGTGGCGATGCACACGAGGGACGTGAGTTCTGTGCGGGTGACACAGACCGGCACAATCCCGCCGTGGCGAGAGGCGGCCAACGCGATGCCCGCGGGCAGGGCGTCGCGCAGGACGTCGAGGGAGACGCTGCTGAGGCCGATCGCGCCGATCTTGCCCTCGTCGCGCAGGGCGGTCATCACGGCGAGCTGATCGTCGGGGGCGACGATCTGGTCCCCTTCGGCGCGCAGCCTGGGGCCGGTGTCCGTACGGCGGAGGTTGACCAGGGGATCTGTTCCATCCCGAGGGTCGCCAGGTTGTCCTCGACGCCGGCCCGCAGCTGTTCGGGGCGCTGCGCGAGGCGGAGGGGAAGCGGGCCGTCGGGGTCGGGCTCGGCGCCGACCTTGCTGACCACGATGACATCGTCCTCGGGGCGGACGGCTTCGCGGATCACCTCGTTCACGAAGCCGTGGCCGTAGAACTGGGCCGTGGCGATGTGGTCGACACCCGGCTCGACGCAGCGGCGCAGCATCGCGATCGCCGCCTTGCGATCGCTCCGCAGGCGCTCCAGGTGCATCGCGCAGACCAAGCCCACGGCCGCCGGCCGCGGCGCGGCAGCGCCCGATCGGGGTCAGGCCCGTAGGTAAGTGAGGACGGCCAGGACCCTGCGGTGGGTCTGGGTCGTGGGAGGCAGGTCCAGCTTGGTGAGGATGTTGCCGATGTGCTTGCCGATCGCGGCTTCGGAGACCACCAGCTCCTCGGCGATGGCGCCGTTGGACTTGCCCTCGGCGATCAGTGCGAGCACCTCGCGTTCGCGGGGGGTGAGTTGCTCCAGCGGGTCGCGGCGGCGACGCAGCAACTGGCGCACCACCTCCGGGTCGATCACCGTCCCGCCGGCCGCCACCTTCTGCAGCGCTTCGACGAACTCCTCGACCTGGCCGACGCGGTCCTTGAGCAGATAGCCGACGCCCGATCCGTCGCCGGAGTCCAGGAGTTCGGCGGCGTACGTCCGTTGCACGTACTGGCTGAGGACCAGGACCGGCAGTGCGGGGTTCTTCTCGCGCAGACTCACCGCCGCGTGCAGGCCTTCGTCCTGGAAACCGGGCGGCATGCGTACGTCCGTCACCACGATGTCCGGGGCATGCTCCTCGACCGCGGCGACCAGTGCCTTCGCGTCCCCGACGGCCGACACCACCTCGTGGCCGCAGCGGCTGAGCAGGACGATGAGCCCTTCCCGCAGCAGCACGCTGTCCTCGGCCAGCACTACGCGGAGCGGTCGGCCGCCTCGGTCAACTCGCAAGGAAACTCCACACGCAAGAGAGTCGGTCCACCCGGCGGACTGGTCAGGGCAAGTCTGCCATCCAGGACCGACACCCGGTCCGCGAGACCGGTGAGGCCACTGCCCGCCGAGGCGTCCGCGCCGCCGCGGCCGTCGTCGCGCACCTCCAGGAACAGGCGTCCGTCGCGATGACCACCGCTCACCCGCGCACGGTCGGCCCCGCTGTGTCTGGCGACGTTGGCCAGCGCCTCGCAGACCACGAAGTACGCCGCGGACTCGACGGCCCGCGTTGGCCGGCCCGGCAGTTCGAGATCGACGTCGACGGGGACCACGCAGCGGTCGGCGACGTCGGCGACCGCGGCGTGAAGGCCGTAGTCCGTGAGGACCTTGGGGTGGATGCCGCGGATGAGCTCACGCAGCTCCGCGAGGGCCGTGCCCGCCTCCTCGTGGGCCTTGGTGAGCTGGTCGGCGAGCGGGCCGGGCGCTGCGTCCAGGCGGGCCAGCCCGAGGGTCATCATCAGGGCCACAAGGCGCTGTTGGGCGCCGTCGTGCAGATCGCGCTCGATACGGCGCCGCTCGGCCTCGAAGGCATCCACCAACCGGACGCGGGAGCGGGCCAGTTCGACCACCTGGGCGCCGAGATCGCCCTCGCGGGAGGCGATCAGCAGCCGCGTAAGCTCGGCGCGGGCGCCTGCCGTGACGCCGAGCACGTAAGCGCCCAGGCCCATCAGGAGCAGGCCCAGTACGGCGACGGCGAAAGCGGTCGGCCAGGTGGTGACCGTCCACTGCTTGAGCACCTTCGCCTCGTGGCCGTCGCCGACCGTGGCCATCACCAGCGGTGTGGCGGCCACGGACAGCGGGAAGAGCAGGGCGACCGTGAGCGCCAGGGCGTCGACCGGCCACAACAGCCCGGCGAACAGCAGCGCGTACCCGAGCTCCCGCCAGGTCGCCTGTTCGCGCAGCCGGGTGATCAGCCAGGCCCATGGTCCCGCCGCGGCCGGCACCTGGCGCCGGCCGGACACCGGGACGCGGTCGATCAGGCGCAGCCTGCGCCGCTCCACCCCGGCCACCGGGATCCCGCTGAGGGCGACCAGGACGAGCAGCGGCAGCCCCACCAGGACGATGACGAGCGCACCGCAGACAGCCACCACCGTCACGATTCCCACAAGAGCGGCGACGCCGGTCACCGCGCCGGTGAGCAGATACGCGGCGGAGCGCCAGGGCCAGGCCGACAGCAGGAATCCCGGCCGGGCCATGGCCTGCCACACGTTCCGAGGGTGCATGTGCATGACGGTAAGGGGCCTCACGGGCCGGTGCCATCGTGCCGGAGCCCGTATCGGGGGTAGGCCTGGCCCTACCCCAGGTCTCGGTCCGGCCGTACTGCGTCACGAGGGGCTTCCGCGGTTTCGTGGAGGCACCAACGAGCCGAGGAGCAGGTGCTGGTGGGGGGACACACGATGGGCGGACACATGACCGACGACGCGATCCGGTTGCGATCGGTGACCAGGCGATTCGATGCGGGTGGCACGTCCGTCACCGCCCTCGACGAGGTGTCGCTCGCCTTCCCGAGGGGGACGTTCACCGCCGTGATGGGCCCGTCCGGGTCCGGCAAGTCGACCCTGCTGCAGTGCGCCGCGGGCCTGGACCGGCCCACGTCGGGCTCGGTCACCGTGGGCGGCACGGAGCTGACCGGGCTGAGCGAGACCAAGCTGACCCTGCTGCGCCGCGAGCGCATCGGCTTCGTGTTCCAGGCGTTCAACCTGCTGCCCTCGCTGACCGCCGAGCAGAACGTGGCCCTGCCGCTGCGGCTGGCCGGCCGCCGCCCGAAGAAGGCCCGGGTGCGTGAGGTGCTCCAACAGGTCGGACTCGGCGACCGGGCGCGGCACCGGCCGCCGGAGATGTCCGGCGGCCAGCAGCAGCGGGTTGCCCTGGCCCGCGCCCTGATCACCCGGCCCGAAGTGCTGTTCGGCGATGAGCCGACCGGCGCGCTCGACTCGCGGACCAGCCGCGAGGTGCTGACCCTGCTGCGCGGCATAGTCGACCGGGAGGGCCAGACGATCATCATGGTCACCCACGACCCCGTCGCCGCCTCCTGCGCCGACCGCGTCGTCCTCCTCGTCGACGGCCGTGTCAACGGCGAGTTGATCGGTGCCTCCGCCGAGGACATCGCGGCGCGCATGACGAAGCTGGAGGCCGTGCCGTGCTGAGTACGACCCTGCACACGCTGCGCACCCGCCGGGTCACCTTCGCCGGCAGCTTCGTCGCCCTTACCCTGGGCGTGGCACTGATCGCCGTCATGGGGCTGGCCCTGGCGTCCTCGCTGGACGCACCCGACCGGGGGCCGGAGCGGTTCGCCGCCGCGCCGGTCGTCGTCAGGGGCCAGGACACCTTCGAGGTGCCCACCTCGATCGGCGACCGTACGCAGAAGCTCGCGCAGCCGCGTGCCGTGCCCGACGCGACGGTCGCGAAGCTGCGGGACCTCGGGACCGTCGTCGAGGACCGGTCGTTCGCCGTGCGGGCCGCGGGCGGGCCCGCTGATCTGGTGGGCCACCCCTGGTCCACCTCGGCCTTCGCGCCGTACGAGCTCGACGCGGGACGCGCGCCCGAGGCCGCGGACGAGGTCGTCGTCAGCGGTGACTGGGCCCGTCCGGGCACCCGGGTGCGGACCGACGGCGGCACCGTGCGGGTCGTCGGCACGGTGGCCGGACTCGGCTTCGAGAACGCCGTGTTCTACACCGACACCCGAGCCGCCGCACTGTCGCCGCGCAGCCTCCAACTCGTGGTCGACGCAGACGCGGCGGCCGTGCGCGAGACGGTGCGTGGCCGCGAGGGCGTCCAGGTCCTCACCGGGGACGCGCGCCGGTACGCCGACGCCGACCCCGACCGGGACAGCGAGGCGCTCACCGCGATGAACGCCATGTTCGGCACAGCCGGCGGCGTCGCCGGATTCGTGTCGGTGTTCGTGGTGGCCTCGACCTTCGCGTTCGCGGTGGCCCAGCGGCGCCGCGAGTTCGGGCTGCTGCGCACGGCCGGGGCGACCCCGGCGCAGATCCGCCGCATGGTCGTCTCGGAGGCGCTGATGGTCGGTCTGCTCGCCTCGGCCGCCGGCTGTGTGCTCGGCTCCTACGGGGCTCCGATGCTCGCCGAGTGGGCGGTCGACGAGAGGCTCGCGCCCCGCTGGTTCAGCATCGGCGACTACACCTGGCCCTACCACATGGCGTTCTGGACGGGCCTGTTCGTGGCCCTGTGCGGAGCGGTGGCCGCGTCCTGGCGGGCGGGGCGCACCGGTCTTACCGAGGCGCTGCGCGAGGCGGCCGTGGACACCCGGGCGATGACCCGGGGCCGTTGGCTGCTCGGCGCCGCCCTGCTGATCACCGCCGCGGTGACGCTTGTCCTGGACCTGGTGACGAACCCGAGCGATCTGCTGCAGCGCAAGATCTATGTGAGCCGGCCGATGCTACTGATCACCGCGGTCGCGCTGCTCGCGCCGGTGCTGGTGCGGCCACTGGTCCGGTTGATCGCCTGGCTGCCTGCCCAACTGCCCGGCGCCAGCGGGATGTTGGTTCGGGAGAACGCCACGGCCGGGGTGCGCCGCACCGCCGCCGTCGCGGCGCCCGTACTGGTCACGGTCGCGCTGGCCGGCTCGCTGCTGGGCGCCACCGCCACCCTCGACGAGGCGAAGGCCACCGAGGTCCGCGAGCAGACGGCCGCGGACTTCGTGGTCACCCCGGCGGGCGATGCCGGCTTCGACGACGCGACGCTGAACCGACTGGCGGCCGTGTCCGGTGCCGAGGTCTTTGCGAGCTCGTCCAGCGCCGTGTACGTCCTGGAGGAGGGCGTGGCGCTCATCAGGTCCGATGCCAGGGCCGTCGACCCGGGGCCGCTCGTGGCAACGGCCCGTCTCCCGCTCGCGGCTGGGAACGTGAGCGACCTGGACGACGACTCGATCATCGTCAACGAGGAGTGGGAGAAGCACACCGTGGGGGACCGGGTGGACGTGTGGCTCGGCGACGGAACGAAGAAGTCCCTGAAGATCGCCGCGGTCATGACCGTCGGCACCGGCGACAACGGCGTCTACGTCACCCCGCGCAACGCCCCCGCGGCGCCCGTCGACCGGGTCGACGTACGTCTCGTGGACGCTGCCGGTACGGGCACCGTGGCCGCCGGTCTTCGGGAGGCGGTGCGGGCGTCGGGTGGGGAGGTCCTCACTCGGGACGCCTGGGTGCGGCAGACGTACCCCGAGAGCGACCGGACCACCCGGACGGGCTTCTTCCTGGTCCTCGGGATCGCCCTCCTCTACACCGGCATCTCACTGGCCAACACCATGGTCATGGCGACCTCCGACCGGGTCCGCGACCTGGCCGTGCTGCGGCTGGCCGGGGCCACCACGTGGCAGGTGCTGCGGCTGGTCGGCGCCGAGGCGCTGATGGTGGTCACGGTCGGCGGAGTGCTGGGAGTACTGGCCGCCGGGCTCAACTTGACGGGTATGTGGGCCGCGCTGGGCCTGCTCTCGGTGGGGACGTCCATCGAGATGCCGTGGACCGCGCTCGCGGCCGCCATGGGCGCCTGCGCGGTGCTCGCCGTGATCTCGGCGGTCGTTCCGGCCGGCCTCGCCCTGCGCCGCAGGGCGGTGGAGCCGGCGGGCGTACATGATTGACGGGCCGGCACCGGCCGACGGCAGGAGGTCTCGCCTTCCGGCGCCGCCCCAACTGGGCCAAAGGGCCAAAGGGCCAAAGGGCCAAGGGCATCACCCAGTCCGGCGGCGTACGCGCCGCGGGACTGGGCGCCGGCCGCCATCCGCTGCCGGCGGCGGCCGACTCCATCGCCGACTCCGACCAGCGACGCTGTACTCGGCGCCGTTGTAGCCGGCGGACAGGGATACCTGAAGGCCACTCCCCGTCAGACCAGGGCCGGAAGACCGAGGATGAGGTCGGCGGCGGCTGTCCGGCCGCCCGCGGCGCGCTGGAGCGCGCCGATCCGTTCCGCGTTCTCGTGGAAGGACGGTTCGCTCAGAACCCGGGTGAGCTTGTCCACGACGTCGTCGACGACGATGGTCTCCGGGTGGTCGAGGGTCAGGCTCACCCTGGAGTCCCGGCCGCGTACCGCCTGGTCGTAGCAGTGCGCCCACAGGGGGCGCACGACCAGCGGCTTGCCGAAGTAGAGGCCCTCGTGGAAGCCGTTGCCGCCCCCGTGGGTGAAGAACACCTTGACGCCGGGGTGGGCGAGGACGTCGAGCTGGGAGGGCACCCAGCTCTCGATGCGCAGGTTGCCCGGCAGCTCATCGGCCGCCGGCAGCAGATGCTGCTGTTCCGCCGGCAGCTTCCACAGCACCTGGTGCTCGCCCGCCAGCCGGCGGGCCACCTCCACCAGGCAGCCCACCTGTTCCCGGGTCAGCCGGGTGATGGTGCCGAAGCCCATGTAGACGACGGACGACTGGTCGTCGAGCCACTTGCGGACCGGATCGTCTCCGGTGGTCTCCGGCAGTGGCGGCAGCACCGCGCCGACGAGCCGCATCTTCTCCGGGATGTCGAACGGATAGTCAAGCTCCGCGACCGAGTTGCACAGCACCAGCTCGGCCTTGTCGATCCGCGTCATCGGGTTGGGCGGTGGAAGCCCCACCTCCTTGCGGAGACGGGCGTCCTTCGACAGCACCTTGCCCATGACCGGGTTGAAGAACATGGCCAGGGTACGGAACTTGAACAGTTCGTTGGCCACCCGCTGCGCCAGGTTCATCCGACGCGGCAGCCCCGAGTGCGGGACGGGGAAGTCGCGCGGGGTGAGCCCCTTGGCGAAGGGACTGTGCGAGGTCAGCACGTTGCTGGGCAGGAACGGCACACTCAGCACGAAGGGGATGCCCCGGGAGACCGCCAGGTCCACGGCGAAACCGCTCATGCAGTCGACGACCATGAGCGTCGGCCGGACCCTGTCGACGATCTTCTGGAGCCGGTGGAACTTCTCGGCCTGGAGGGCCGGCTTGTAGGACTGCTTGATGACGGCGCGGTGGGCCCGGAAGCGGGAGCACTGCGTGACGTCCCGGTAGACGTCGTCGGGCCAGGTCACGGCCGACAGCTCGGGAATCACGTCGCCGAGGGAGGCGAACCGTACCGGTGCGTGTTCCGCCGTTCTGCGCACGTCCTCCCTGCGGTGCTCGTCGGTGGCGAACCACAGGTCCTCCACGCCCTGGCGGGAGAGTTCACCGGCCAGCACCAGGAGCGGGTTCAGCAGGCCGCTCTCGGGAAGACTGACGAACAGGATCGGCCGTCGGGCGGAATCCATGAAGTGCCTTGTGCCTTTCATCGGTGGCCGGCAGGACGGGGGAGCACCTCCCCGGGCGATCCGCATCGCCCGGCACTGTGATCTCACGCCGGATGCCGGAAGATCCTTAGACCTCCTGTTGGAGCGGGTGCGCACCTTCCCGGGCGCGGGACCGGATCTGTCGACGGAGCCCGTCGCCCCGTGCTCACAGAGCGGTATCCGGGAAAGCCCTAGAGCCGACGCCCGCGCGAGCCCTGCAGGGCGACACCCGGGGCCTCCTGCGTGCCGTGGCCCGGGAACCGGGCGCCCAGCAGGGACAGCAGTGGCTCGGCCTCGCGTGCCGTCTCCTCGAACACGGCGTCCGGGTCGCACGGCGCGGTGACGGCGCCGCCGACGCCGTACCGCAGACGCCGGCCGCTCAGCACCGCGGTGCGGGTGGCGAGGCCGAAGTCGGCCGCTCCCGAAAGGGAGAAGTAACCGATCGCTCCCGTGTGGACGCCGCGCGGCCCGCTCTCCAGCCGGTCCAGGGCTTGCATCGTCCGCGACTTGGGAGCGCCCGTCACGGAGCCGCCCGGGAAGGCCGAACGCAACGCCGCCACGGCTGTGGTGCCTTGGCGCAGCCGCGCCCTGACTGTGCTCACCAGGCGGTGCCCGCCGGGCCACGTCACCACGTCGAACAGCGGATCGGCCGTGACGGCGCCGGCCTCGGCGCCGGAACCCAGGTCGTGCCGCGCCAGGTCGAGGAGCGTGAGATGCGCGGCCCGCTCCCGCTCACTGGTGGCGAGGTCCGCGATCAGCAGGGCGTCCTCCTCCGGCGTGCTCCCGCGGGGGCGGGAGCCCTCGGTGACCGTCGACTCCGCCCAGCCCTTCCGGTCGACGCGCAGGAAACGCTCGGAGGCGGAGCTGAGCACGGACTGCGTGCCGAACCCCAGGAACGCCCCGAACGGCGCCGGGGCCAGCCGCCGCAGGGTGCGGTACGCCTGCCACGGGTCGAGGTCCGTCCTGGTCTCGATCATGTTGGCGAGATACAGCCCATGGGTGTGGCCGGCGGTCAGCTCGTCCTGGCCGGCGGCGACGAGCTTGAGGTACCGCTCGCGCTCATGACGCAGCCGCAGCCGTGCCGGCCGGGCCGGTGACGGGATGCGGGCGGACGGAACGGGCGGCGGCGGCACGGTGGCAAGCCGCGCCGAGGCGGCGGTGAGCCAGGAACGGGCCGGACCCTCGTCCCCCTCCTCGGCCAGGGCGAGCAGATACGCGGTGCCTGTGCCGTGGTCCAGGACGACGGCGCGGTCGGCGAAGACCATGACGGCGTCCGGTGCCGGTGACCGGTGCGCCCTCGCGCCGCCGCACTCGGCCTTCAACTCGTAGCCCAGATAGCCGACCCAGCCGAGCGCGAAGTCGAACGGCAGCTTCGGGACCTCTACCGCCAGGGACCGCAGGTCCTCGTCGAGCCAGCGCAGGAACGGACTGCGGACCACCTCGGCGGGCCCCGCCGCCCGGACGGACACGCTGCCCCTGACCACGTGCGCGGTGGCGACCCGGGCGAGCGGTCCGTCCGCGTTGCCGACGACGGACACCCGGCCCGGACCGCCGTCCGTCCGTCCGCTGTCCAGCCAGAAGGGATGGTCACCGGAGCGGAACAGGCGGTCGAAGACCGTTTCCGCCTCCCAGCTCGTTTCCAGCCGTTCGGCCAGCATCCGCAGCCGCCGGCGCGGCGGCCGCGCACGATCACCGGCGCCCGGGAGCCGCTTCGGTGCCTTCCCCGCACCGGTGGCCGTGACCGCCGGAGCCCGCCGTGGCGAGGCACCTGCGAACAGGGGCGGGACGGGGCGGGATCTCCGGAGCTCTTCCGTCAGTTCGCGGAAGCCGGAGAGCAGTTGGCGGCCTGTGTCCGTTCCGGCGGACTCGGGGTGGAACTGCACTCCCCACAGCGGCAGGCTCCGGTGGCGCAGCGCCATGACCACGCCGTCGTCCGTCGCCCAGGCGGTGGGCTCCAGGGCGGGGGCGAGACCGGTGACCGCGAGCGAGTGGTAGCGGACGACCTCTAGGGGGTTGGGCAGTTGCCGAAGGAGCCCGGTACCTGTGTGCCGCACGGGGGAGACGCGTCCGTGGCACGGCCAGGGTGCACGGCCCACAGTGCCGCCGTGCACCAGCGCGATCGTCTGGTGGCCGAGACCCACGCCGAGCACGGGCAGCCGGTCCTGACGGCAGACCTCGGCGCAGATCGCCGTGCCGGCGCGGTCGTGCGGGGTGCCCGGCCCCGGGCAGAGCACCACGTTGTCGAAGCCCCGCAGCAGGCCGGGGCGCCAGGAGGGGTCGTCGTGGCGGACGACCTCGGGCTCCCGGCCGTTCACCTCGGCGAGGCGATGGAACAGGTTGTGGGTGAAGGAGTCGTCGTTGTCGACGAGCAGAGTACGCATCGCGGGTCCTCGCTCCGCACGTGCGGGGACCGGAACCAGGGCGTCGGAGGAGGAGCGTCGTCAGCCGGAACCGGGGCATGCGTCGGTCCCCGTGCTGCGGATTGGGTGGCTCGGTTTCCGAAAGGCGGGGGAAGTGTGTTGATTCCGGCCAACTGTATTTCGGTCATGAAGCGGGCATTGCTCGCCGGATCCCTATTCTCGGCATCACGACAAGGCGCTTCCTCTGTCTGAAGAAGAACCGAATTAGCACATTGCCTGGTTTCGTCCGAGGCTATTTGCTGACGGGAACACGCGGGTTCGGCCGGGCTCGTGCTCCCCGTGCGTGGATGTGTGCGGCAGTGCGAGTGCGGTGGGGGTGGGCCGACCGTTCCGTGGTTCTCATCGGACTCCCGCTCCTTCCGGTCGGGGTGCGCATCGCCTCCCTAAGTGATCTCATGCGCGACGCCGGAAATTTCCTAGTGTCGAGCGCACGGGCGGTGGGCGGCCAGGTGACGGGCCTTGAACGCCGATGTTCGCGGACGGCGGGGCCGTGTGGCGTTGTGCGGTCCGGGGCGGCCGGCGAGGTGTGCGGACGGCGCGTCCGGGAACGAGTGGGCTCCGGCTTGCCCGCTTGGGTGCCGCGCCGGTCCGATTGCCGCCCGCAGTCCGTACGCACCGGGTGACGTCCGGTCGTCAACCAGGCGCATATGTGTTAGCTACAGCAAAGCGAGGTGTCAGGCGTGAGGGTTCGACTCGCGCGACCGCAGCCCTCGGAGTGCAATCGTATTCGGCCGACCAGTCGCACGTTGAACCCCATGCCTCTGACTCGACAATAGCTGACTGGACAAGTGTTCTGGCTTAGAATCCCGGTGTGCCTTCCTCGAACCCGATCGACCACCCCCTCATCACGACGTTCGGCCGCCTGGTGGACACCCACAGTCACCTCGAGCGGCGCCTGGGCACGGCCATGCAGTCGGAAGTCGGCCTGCCGCACGTCTGGTTCGAGATCCTGATCCGGCTCGCCCGCTCGGAGGGAGGGCAGTTGACCATGAGCGCGCTGGCCGACCAGATCGCCCTGACCACCAGCGGGGTCACCAGGCTGATCGACCGGATCCAGGCGGCCGGCTACGTCGAACGCTGCCCCTGCGTCAGGGACCGACGGATCGCCTACGCCGCCATCACCGACGCCGGGCACGACGTCCTCTCCCGGGCGGCGGTCGGACACGTACGCAATCTGCGGGACACCTTCGCCCAGTTCAGCGAGGACGACCTGGCCAACCTGGACGACCTGCTCGACCGCCTCCGGAGTACGACGTGATACACGGCCGCGACAACGAGTCGACCGCACTCGGCGCCCGGGCGGCCGCCGCATGCCGCGGTGAGACGGGGTGCGTGGTGCTGACCGCACCGCCCGGCTACGGCAGAAGCGTTCTCCTCGACGCCTTGCTGCGCGCTCCCGCCTGCCGGGACATGACGGTGCTGCGGGCGCACTGCGGCGAGGCGGCCGGCGGCGCCGGAGCCTACGCGGGACTGAGGGCTCTGTTCGCGCCGGCGGGCGCGCCGGCTCCGGACCGCCTGGAGCCGGAGCCGGGCGAGGACAGCCCCGCCACGTTCCTGCCCGGCCCCGGGGATGCCCAGCGGTTCACCCTCACCTCCGCCTATCCGGTGTTCCGCCGGCTCCTCGGGCACGTGCTGCGGATCACGGCGGACCGGCCGCTGCTGCTCGTACTCGACGACGCCCACCACTGCGACGAACACTCCCTGCGCTGGCTGGAGTTCCTGCTGCGGCGGGCCGCCGGGCAGCCGCTGCTGGTGGTCCTCGGCCGGAGTTCCGGCGCCGACCCGCGCGCTCCCCGGGCCTGGGCGGACCTCCTCGCCCACCCCGCGGTGTCCGTGCTGCCCCTCGGCCCACTCGGCACCGACGCCGTCGGCGGCCTCGCCGAAGAGGTCTTCGGCACGCCGGCGCACCCCCGACTCGCCGAGCGCGTCGCCGCGGTGACCGGCGGCAACCCGCGCATCGCAGTCCGACTGCTGCGCGAACTGAGAAGACGCGGGGCCGCTCCGGACGAGGTCGGAGCGCAGCAGGCGTGGGAACTCGGCGGCGGAATGGCCGCCCGGTCGGTGCGGCGTGTGGTCGACCGCGAGTCCGCCGCGGTCCGGTGCGTCGCCACGGCGATCGCGCTGCTCGGGAGCACACAGTCCCCGGAGAGCGTCGCGGTGCTGGCGCAGGTGGACCGCGCGCAGGCAGAGGAGGCGATCGCCGTGCTGCGCCGCGCGGGAGCCCTCACTCCCGATGGCACCGCTCTGGTGCACGAAGCCGTACGTTCCGCGCTGCTCGAACCGCTCGGCACCGCGCGGACGGCCGAACTGCACGCCCGCGCCGCGCTGTTGCTCAGCGACGCCGGCCGGCCCGTCGAAGAGGTGGCCCGGCATCTGATGCGGATGCCTCGCGCCCGGGAACCCTGGATGACCGCGGTCCTGCGGGACGCCGCAGCCCGGGCCGAGCAACGCGGCGCCTTCGCCGAAGCCGCCGGCTGCCTGCGCCGGGTGCTGGAGGCCGAGCCCGACGACATCGAGGCGCGACTGCGGCTGGCGCTCGCCGTGGCACCCGACGACCCGCTGAGCGCCGTTCCGCTGTTCCGTGCGGCGCTCGCCGGCACGGCCGACACACGCGCGCGGGCCGCCATCGCGGTCCAGTACGCCATGGCATGCCTGTCCGTACCGCTCCCGGCCGCCTGCCGGGCGGAGATCCTGGGGGCCCTGGAGACCGCCTGGGACGCCCTGGCGTCCGGCCCCGAGCGTGCCCCGCAGCTGCGCGACCAGGTGGCGACCGTGCTGCTGCTCATGGGACGCCGCGGGACCGGTGTGGCGGCGCGGGAGCACCGCGGCACGGTGACGGCGTCGTACCGGCTGCGCACCGACCGGCAGCAGACGGAGGCGCTCGCCGCCCTGCGTACCGCGCTGGCCGGCCACTCCCGGGAGGCGGCCGTGAAAGGCGCCCGGCGCGCGCTGGCCACTCCCTCCCTCCAGCAGCCGCCGTGGCTGCTGTTCGCCGCCGCGGCCACACTCGGCCTCGCGGACGAGACGTCGGAGGCGCACACCGCGCTGGACACCATGCTGCGGCGCGAGGGCGACGAACCGACGGCCTGGGTGCGGGTGCTCGCCGGGTCCCTGAGGTCCCACCTGCTGCATCGTGACGGTGCCGTCCTCGACGCCGCCGCGGAAGCCCGCTCGACGATCGCCGCGGCGGGCCGGACCAACTGCGAGGCACGGCTGGTGACGGCACGAGCGGTGCTGGCGTCGGTGCTCGTCGACCGCGGCGAGCCGCAGCAGGCCGAGCGGCTCCTCGACCGGGTCGGCCGCTCCGAGCCGAGCGGCTCGGCCCTCGCCTACCTGCTGTATCTGCACACCCGCGCCCGCACCCGCTGGGCCACCGGCAACCCCCGGCAGGCGCTGCGGCTGCTGCGCGAGTGCGGCGCGGTGCAGGAGACCGCCGGTGTGCTGAGCCCGGTGCTCACCTCCTGGTGGGTGGACACCTGCCTGATCCTCGCGGCCATCCGGCCGGCGGAAGGCAGGGAGTTGGCCGAACAAGGAGCCGAACGCGCGCGGCGCTGGGGAACGCCGCGCGCCCTCGGGCTCGCCGCGCTCGCGGCGGGCGTCCTCACCCCGGGCCGGGCCGGGCTCGACCTGCTCGCGGAGTCGGCCCACCAGCTGTCCCGCTCGCCCGCCGTCGCCGCGTACGCCCGCGCCGAATACGCGCTGGGCCGGGCCCTCCTGCTGCACGGCGACGAGGCCGGTGCCCGGGAGAGGCTGCGCAAGGCGGCCGGCATCGCGGGTGGCTGCGGGGCGCTCGCGCTGGCGGAGTCGGCCCGCAGCCTGCTGGTCTCCGCCGGCGGGCGCATGGGTCACGCCGCCGACGCGCCGACCGGGGGCCTGCTCACCACCACGGAGCTGAAGGTGGCCGGACTGGCGGTGTCCGGGGCCAGCAACCGCCAGATCGCTCAACGGCTGTTCGTCACGGTGCGCACCGTCGAGTCACATCTGACCAATGTGTACCGGAAGCTCGGGGTGCGCCGACGGGAACAGCTCACGGACGCCCTGCGCGCCGTGCACGGCCGCTCATGGCCTCTGCCGGGCTGGTCGGTGCTGGAAGGGGCGTAAGGGTCCGACCTGTCGGGGACTCACACGCCGCACAACACGAACGGGGGCAGGAAGACAGGGTGAGCGACGAATGACGGGGTCAACTCCCTTTCACCAGCCGCAGCATCACGCGCGGTCGGCGACGGCCACCGAGGACCCGCCGTCCCGCGTCCGGGCACGGGAGCGGGCCATGGTGGCAGCAGTCGTCGACGGGCTCGACACCTCGGGACCGGTGCTCGTCACGCTGTCGGGCAGAAGCGGGCTGGGCCAGTCCGCTCTGGTGCGCTGGGCCGCCGACCGGGCCCGCGAGTCGGGCCATCGGGTGCTGCGCGCCCGAGCGGCGCTGTCGGAGTCCGGACTGCCCTACGGAGTGGTCACGCAGCTGCTCGAACCGCTCGATGTCCCACCGATCAGCATGCGCGCGACGCCATCGGGGCCGACGCGGCGCGAGCCCTTTCCGGGGCTGGCCGGGCTGCTGCGCGTGGCGCGCGAGTGCCCGACCGTCCTGGCCGTCGAGGACGCGCACTGGCTCGACCGGGAGTCGCTGCACTGGCTCCAGGCGCTGCTGCGCAGATCCGCCGGGGCACCGCTCGCGGTGGTGTGCGGCGGCGACGACGCGGCGGCGGCCGACCCCGGCTGGCCGGGCGAACTCGGCTCCGCACCCGGTCCGGTCGCCCATCACCTGACGCTGGCACCGCTGCCCCCGGACGAGGTCGCCGCCGAGGTGGCCCGGGTCTGCGGACCCGCGGACGAGGCGTTCACGGCCGAGGCCGCCCGGATCAGCGCCGGGCATCCCGCGGTGCTGCACGACCTGTTGCAGCGGTTCGCCGCGCTCGGACACCGGCCGGCCGCGGCCCGGCTCCCGGCCCTCCGGGCGACCGGCTCCGCCGTGCTCGGCGACCACCTGATGAGCGCCGTGCGGGGACTCGGAGCCGAAGCGGGAGAGGTGGTGCGGGTGCTGGCGGTCTGCGGACACCTGCTCGACTTCCCTCTCGTGCGCACGCTCGCTCGCGCGGGCGCGCTCAACGAACACCGGCTCCGGGCGGCCCTGTCACGGACGGTCGGCATCCGCGCCCTGCCCGACGGCCGCCTGAGGGTCGAACCGGCTTTACGGGTCCGCGTGTTGGAGGACATGGCGGCCGACGACCGGACCGATCTGCACGTTCGGGCCGCCGAACTCGCCCACCGCGCCGGGGCCGAGGACCGGGCCGTGGCCGACCTGCTGCTCGCCGCGCGCCCGACCGGGGCCGCTTGGGCAGTCCACACACTGCGCCGCGACGCGGACCACGCCCTGCGGGAGGGCGAACACGACCGCGCCGCCGTACTCCTCGCGCGGGCGGCGGAGGAGGAACGGGATCCCGCCGAGCGCGCCCGTCTCGGCCTCGAACTGGCCGCCGTTCACCTGGTCACCGAGCCCGAGGCCGGGGACCTGCGCATAGAGCGGCTGATCCGTACGCCCGAGAACCCCGCCGCCGTGCGCCTGCACGCCGCCGACCTCGGCCTCACCGGGGGCGGTACCGAGGTGGTGCGCCGGTCGCTCGCGGACGCGCTGACGGTGGCGACCGGGGCCGAACGGGACGACCTGCTCGCGCTCTTCTGGGCCGCCGACCCGACCGGTCAGGGAAGCGGCGTACCGTCCGTGCCCACGGTGCCACCCCTGCCGCAGCGCCCGGCCACCCGCGCGCAGGCCGCCGTGCGCGCCTGGCAACTCGCGCTGTACGGGGAGAGCCTGCACGAGGTCAGGAGCATGGCCCAGGCCACCCTCACCGATGACCAGCGGCCGGGCGGCCCGCTCATCCAGCCCGCCCTGGCGGCGTGCAGGGCCCTGTGCCTCGCCGACGCGCTGGACGACGCGGAGTCCGGCCTGAACCGGCTGCTCGGCGCACTCGACGGCAGTCGGCTCCGGCTCGCCGCCCCCCAGATCCTCGCCCTGCGCGGCGAACTCAACATACGCAGAGGCCGGCACGCCCAGGCGGAGCGGGACCTGGAAGCCGCCGAGCGGGGGGCGCGCCTGCTCGGCAGATCGGCCGCCCTCCTGCCCCATCTGTACGGCATCCGCATCGTCGTGGACGTGGAGAGCGGCCGTGAGGACGCGGCACGCGAGCGTGCCGCCGCGCCCCTGCCGCCCGCCGCGCAGGACAGCGAGCACTGGCCTCGCCTGCTGTTCGCACGGGGAGTGGTCGCGCTGCGCGACGGCAACCCCGTGGAGGCGCGCGACCAGTTCCGGGAGTGCGGCCGCCGACTGCTGAGCCGCCATCACCTCAACCCCGTGCTGGTGCCGTGGCGCTCGCTGACGGCACTGACCTGCCACACCCTCGGTGAGTCGGCCGAGGCCCGGCGACTGAGCGAACAGGAACTGGCGCTCGCCCGGCGCTGGGGCGCGGGCAGCACCCTCGCCTGGGCCAAGCTGACCGCCGTGCATGTGGCCGGGCGGGAGGACCGCCTGGCGGGCATCCGCTCGGCCATGGGAGCGGTGCGCTCGGCGCCTACCGGTCCGGAGTACGCCCGAGTCCTGGCGGAATACACGGCCCTGGAGATGACGGAGAGCGGCGGCGACCGGCGGATGGCCGCCCTGTCGCTCGCCGAACTGTGCGCGCTGACCGCCGCCCACCCGTCCGCCCCCATGGCGGTCAGGGCCCGTGCGCTCGCCGGAGCGGCCACCGGCACGGTGTCGGTTCCGGGCTGGGGCGACCTCTCGGAGGCCGAGCGGCAGTCCGCGCTCCTCGCCGGCCGCGGCCGCAGCAACCGGGACATCGCCGCGCTGCTGGAGATCTCGAGCCGTGCGGTCGAACTCCGGCTCGCCCGCGTCTACCGCAAGCTGCGCATCAACGGGCGCCAGGAACTGCGGGAACTCGTCCGCGCGATGGAAGGACACTGAACGCGATGCTGCTCGAACGAGGTGCCGAACTGGCGGCAGTGCGGCAGGCCCTGCGCGCCGCCGCCGAGGGGCGCTCCTCCCACATGGTGCTGGCCGGCCCCCTCGGCATCGGTCGTTCGGCGCTGCTGAACGCACTGCCTCGCTGCGCCGACGAGGGCGCGGTACACGTGCTGCGGGCCAACGCCGCGCCGACGGAACAAGGCCTCGCCTGCGGTGTGGTGCGTCAGTTGTTCGACAGCCTGCTCACCACGGCACCCGGGCCGGGCCGGGAACGGCTGCTCGCCGGCGCGGGGGCCGCCCGGCGGGTGCTCGGCGACGACGTGGTGCCCGACCCCGACGCCTTGGACGGAACGGTTCTGCGCGATCTGCGCTCACTGCTGGCCAAGTTGAGCGCCACGGCGCCCCTGCTGATCCTCATCGACGACCTTCAGTGGGCGGACTCCTGGTCGCTGCGCTGGCTCGCCCATCTCGCCCCGCGGCTGGACGGGTTGCGACTGCTGCTCGTGTGCACCCTGCGGGACGGCGATCCGGGCTCGCGCGACCCCCTGGTGCACGAGGTGGTGGGCGCCTCGGCCCGGACTCTGCGTCCCGTGCCCCTGACTCCGGCCGCCACCGGGGAACTCGTACGGGCACGCTTGGGGGAACCCGCCGACGAAGACTTCGTTCATGCCTGCCACGACATGTCCCAGGGGCGTCCGCTGTTCCTTCTGTCCGTGCTGTCCGAAGTCGCCCTCACGAGCTGCCCGCCGGTCGCCGCGAGCACCGGCCTGGTGCACGCGGCGCGTCCCGCACAACTCCGCGACCGCTTACTGAACTGCCTGCTGCTCCAGCCGCAACCGGTCCGCGACGCGGCGGCCGCGATCGCCACGCTGGCCGGGCACGAGGAGCCCGCACTCCTCGGTCGCCTCGCCGGCCTCGACGACATCGGCTTCACGACGGCGCTGCGCGCCCTGCACCAACTCGGGCTGACTCCCGGGGAAAACGAGGCGCGCTTCGCACACCCGTCCGTACGGGAGGCCGTCGAATGCTCGATGAGCGCCGCCGAACGGCAGCGCTGGCAGGAGGCCGCCGCCGGGGTGCTGTACGACGCCGGGCTCCCGGCGGAGCAGGTCGCCGCCCAGCTGATGGCGATTCCGACGCCCCGGTACCCCTGGGCCGTCCCGGTGCTGCGCAGCGCGGCGGACAGCGCACGGCGCAAGGGGAGGCCGGAACTGGCCGCCCGGTATCTGCGGCGGGCGCTGCTGGAAGCTGTCGAGCAGGACCGGACGAGGGCCCAACTGCTGGTCGAACTCGCGGCTGTCGAGCTGTCCTTCGACCCGCCGGCCGCTGAATCCCACATCGCGCAGGCACTGCCCCTGCTCCCCACGGCCCGTGACCGCGCTGCCGCGGTGCTGCGGCTTTCGCCCTGTGTGACCAGCCCCGTGACCCCGTCGGGTGCCGCCCTGTTCAGGCGCGCCGCCGAGGACCTCGTGGACCCGTATACGTGCGACGACCCCGGCGGCGAAGAGGCGCTGTCCCTGGAAGCCAGGCTGCGGTACACGGGCCTCGACGACTACGCCCAACTCGCCGACGCCGTCGGCAGGCTGCGCGTTCTGGAGCCCACGGTCCGCTCGCGCGGCGGCCGGGAACTGCTGGCCGTGCTGCTGCACGCGGCGACGCTCAGCGCCGACGGAGAGGCGTCGGAGATCGTACGGCAGGCCCGCGGCATCCTCGACTGGGAGCCGGCGACCGCCACCGGCGGCGGCTCGGTGATGCAGTTGGTGATGTTCTCCCTGGTGGGCGCCGACGCCCTGCAGACGGCCGAGTCCTGGCTGAACGCCGCGGAGCGGAGCGGGTACGGAGGCGACGGCCGGGACGATGCCATGGGGCATGCGCGGCGCGCGCTGTTCCACATCGCGCGCGGCCGGCTGCCCCAGGCCCGGGAGCAGGCGGAGCGAATCGCCCAACTGGCCGGCACGATCGGGGAGGAGAGCCGTTGCTTCGTCTACGGTGTGCTGGGCGCACTGGCGTTGTCGGCGCGTGATGTGTACCTGGGTTCACGCATCGTGGCCGAGGCGGCCGGCCGCGCCCTCGCACCGATCCCGGCCGCACTGCTGAGCTTGCTCCGGATGGCGGAACAGGCCCAGGCGGGCGCGGCCGACACGGCCCTGGAGACGGCCATGGAATGCGGTCGGCAACTGGAGTGCGCGGGGTGGCGCAATCCCGTTCTGTTCCCCTGGCGTCCTTGGGCGATCTCCCTCTCCCAGCAGCTCGGCGACCATCACCTGGCCCGGACCCTGGCGGCGGAGGAGTGCGCGCGGGCGAGGGAGTGGGGAGCGCCGGTGGCCATCGGGCGGGCACTGCGGCTGCGCGCCCGCGCCGACGGGGCGGACGACCGGGTCGACCTGCTGCGGGAGGCTGTGGCAACACTCCGTGACTCCGTCAACGAACTGGAACTCTTCATGGCTGTAAGGGACTTGGGGCGGCTGCTGGGAGACGGTGCCGAGGCCCGGGAGGCGCTGCGCGAGGCCGGCGAGCTGGCGGAGTCCTGCGGCGTTCCCTGGCTGGCCGGGCCGGTGAGCGCGCAAGGCCGGCCCTCCGTCCCGGTCGTACGGACGGCACTCACCCGTACCGAGAGCCGTGTGGCATCACTAGTTGTCAATGGGCTCACCAATCAGGAAATTGCAGCTGAACTCCAAGTGAGTGCCCGAGCTGTGGAAAAGCATCTGACAAACTCCTATCGTAAACTTGGCATTACGGGCAGGCGTGAGCTGGCCGCAGTTTTCCAGGAAACCGGCGTGCACGCTCCCGGCTGAACGGGCATTGTGTTCGCCCGTTTCTGTTGAAAATACCCTCTGACCTGCTGCTTCGTAACCGTACCGAACCTTGGATGCGGTGTCCGGGCGGCCGACCGAACCTTCCCCCGCAACTCCACAGAATCGGCGGGATCAGGCTGGTTCACGTTGACCCGGTCACCGTTGGCTCTCTAGAGTTCCAAGTGTGGTTCCGGTGGTAAATGGCGAATTGAACGGTCAGGGAAACCGCGTCCCACTCGGCTTTCCTCTTCCGTGAGAGAGAGGAGAAGGGAAAGCACTGGAGGGCCGGCGAGTTTCCTGACCCGGAAGGCCATCGCAACCTGATACCTGTTCACCCATCACATGAGTACTGACCGCTGCGCAGACCGACGGTGCGGTGACGGCGACGAGAGGTCGCAGACCGGCAACGTTGTCAGATGCGTGAGGCACTGCCCGCCGCCACATTCGTTGGTGTGCGCCCTCCAGGCAGGGGCGCCCGGGCGCCCCTGTGCCGAGCCGTCCTGTCGTGGCCCGAACCGATCGGGTCCACCGCGCGCGGAGTACACCCCCCACCGCACGAAGGGCGATCATGCCGCAGGTCACCAACTCACGACGTGAGACGAGTTCGTTCACCTCCACCCTCCCTGTTTCGGGGAAGGGGCAAGCCCGCGACCCCCTCGAGGGCGGTCGGTCGCCGCAGACCGCGATGCTCGACGAGGGCCGCCTCAACATGGCGCGACTCGACCGGGCGTTGACCATCCAACAGGCCAGCGAGGGGTTCTTCTGGCAGTTCGGAGGCTCGTCCGCGGAGTTGTGCGGCCGGACCTTCAGCGATCTCGTCCACCCCAGTGTCCAGCAGCCGCTGATGCGGCAGTTCACCGGCCTCATCGAGGGCCGGCGTGATCGCTTCGCCACCGACGTCATCGCGGTGGGACGGGACGATGCCACGTTCACCGTCCCTCTGACGGCCCTCATGGTGCGCGGCGGTCTCCCGGACGAGTCCTCGATCCTGGTCATGATGCCCAGCGCACAGAGCGACTCGGCCGACTCGGAGGTCGTCGGCGGACGCAACAAGAAGCTCCTGAGCCCGATCGACGCCCGGATACTCGAAGGCATAGCCTCCGGGCTCTCCACGATCCCGCTCGCCTCACGACTGCACCTGAGCAGGCAGGGCATCGAGTACCACGTGACCTGCCTGCTGCGGAAACTCCGGGTGCCGAACCGGGCGGCGCTGGTCTCCCGCGCGTACTCCATGGGCGTGCTCAAAGTCGGCGTCTGGCCCCCGAAGGTGGTCCCGGACTTCATCAAGGACTGACGCCGCGGGGGGAGTTCCTGCCCCGGACCGGATGATGTCGGCCGCTCGTGCGGGCCGGGGAATGCCCCTGTCCGCACGCGGCGGCTCACATCAAGTAGTGAAGGCATGCATCGCCAACTCCCGTGATTTCGGCTTCAGTTGTTGACGTCGTCCGTCGGTGGGGATACAACCCGGAGAGAGCGCTCTCACGCCTGCTGCCGCTCCACCCCCACGCACGCCGAACCGGCTTGAGGAGACCCGTATGCAGACCTTCTCCCGCGCACTCACCCGCAGACCGGCAACCACCGCCCCGCGATCCCGCATGGCGCTCGGCCTGGTCGTCGTCCTGCTCGCCGCCTGCTTCGCCGCTCTGACACCGTCGTCCGCACAGGCCGCGGACCAACTGCTGTCCCAGGGGCGGCCCGCCGTGGCGTCCTCGGTCGAGAACGACATCTTCCCGGCCGGTGCCGCGGTCGACGGCAACACCGGCACCCGCTGGTCCTCCGCCTTCTCCGATCCGCAATGGCTCCGCGTGGACCTCGGGTCCGTCCAGCAGTTGACCCGCGTCACGGTGAACTGGGAGGCCGCCTACGCCAAGGCCTACCAGATCCAGATCTCCACCGACGCGAACACCTGGACCACGGTCTACTCCACCACCACCGCGACCGGCGGCACCCAGAACCTCGCCATCACGGGCAGCGGCCGCTATGTGCGCTTCTACGGAACCGAGCGAGCCACCCCCTACGGCTACTCGCTGTGGGAGTTCCAGGTCTACGGGCCCGGCGGCACCACCCCGCCGGACGACTTCTGGGGCGGCACCGGCGACATACCCGCCGCGAAGAACGCCGTCGAGGTGAAGATCCTCAACCGCACCAACGGCAAGTACCCCGACAGCCAGGTGTACTGGAGCTTCAACGGGCAGGTCCACTCCATCGCCGAGCAGCCGTACCTCGACATGCCGGCGAACTCGGCGGGCCGCATGTACTTCTACCTCGGCTCGCCGGGCGGCCCCTACTACGACTTCATCGAGTTCACCGTCGGCAACAACGTCTTCAACGGCAACACGACCCGCGTCGACGCCTTCGGTCTCAAGCTCGCCATGCGCCTGCACACCAAGGATGGCTACGACGTCGAGGTCGGCGAGAACCGGCAGACCTTCGCCGAGGACCGCGCCACCACCTTCCAGCGCTTCACCAACGCCGTTCCGGACCAGTTCAAGGTACTGGCCCAGACCCAGGCCCCGTACCGGATCATCGCCCCCGGCAGCGACCCCAGCTTCCGCGCGGGCGGCGCGAACGCCAACTACTTCACCTCGTACGCCCAGTCCGTCGGCGTCAACGCGGCCACCTCCGACATCTTCGGCTGCGCCGCCTCCCTGGCCGGCAACCCCGACATGTGCGCCGCCCTCAACCGGCACGTCGCCACGCTGCCGGCCTCCCAGCAGTCCGACCCGGCCCAGTACTACAAGGCGGCACCCGCCAACTACTACGCCAAGTTCTGGCACGACAACGCCATCAACCGGCTCGCCTACGGCTTCCCCTACGACGACGTGGCGGGCCAGTCCTCCTTCGTCTCCCACGGCAGCCCGCAGTGGCTGCTGGTCGCCGTCGGCTGGTAGCCGCCGGCCCGACGGACAGCGTTCCGACAGACGGCCTTCCGACCGCCCCTAGGTCCTGTCGTCACATTCCCGTCGTCGCCCGAAGGGCGGCTCCGCGGCGTCTGGTGTGTGCTCTCGGCGTGCCGGGCGGAAGTCCTCGTACTGGACGTACTTGGGCTTTCGCCCGGTGTGGCGAGAGTGCGTGCCAGGCGTCGCGGGGCAGGCGGGAATGTGACGACAGGGCCTAGCGGGGAGTTGCGGACCCGGGTGTGGGAAATGCCCGGGGCCGTTCAATGGTCGGTGTCGTGCGGACCGGGTCGGGCAGGGCCGTGCCGCGGGTGCCGGACGTCGCCGTGCGGCTGGGCGTGCGGTTCGGCGTGCGGTTCGGCGTGCGGCTCGGTGCGGGCGGGACCCTCCTGGTCGCGGTCTCCTCCTGGGGGCGGGGGGTGGGGGTGTCCGAGGGAACTGCCGTCCGTGCGGTCGTGGGGGTGGGGGCGGGAGCCGGTGCGGTGGCGGGAGGCGGCGGGGCCAGGGGGACCGTGGGCGTGACGGGGGCGGACGGGGCCGACAGACGCAGCGGCAGTACGACGATGGCGGCCACCGCACAGGTCAGCGCCGCTCCGGCCGCGGCCCTCAGCAGCTTGCGGCGGGCGGCCGCGCGACGGATCGCCTCGTAGTGGCCGGGAGGCGGGCCGAGACGGCCGGCCGGGGGCCGCAGGAGCACCGTGAGCGGGTCGTCGGGCGCGAACTCCGGGTCGTTGTCAAAGCGAGTGGTCAAGACTTCTCCTGAGGTGGACGCGGAGCAGTTCTCGGGCCGCGTGAAGGTCGGCTTTGACGGTTCCTTCCTTGCGTCCGGTCAGCACGGACACCTGCCAGATCGGCATGTCAGCGTAGTAGTGGAGGAGGATCGGGACGCGCAGTCGTTCCGGCAGGGACTGCACGAGCAGGCGCACCGACGGGTCCGTCTGCTCGGTGTGGGGGCGGAGCGCGGCCTCGGTGGTGACGCGGCGCACGGCGCGGCGCTCGCGTTCCTGCTTGCGCCAGTGGTCGCGGACGATGTTGGCCGCGGTCACATAGAGGAACCCGCGGGGCTCCTCCACGGACGTCCACCGGGCCCAGAGGCGGGTGAACGCCTCGGAGGCGATCTCGTGGGCCGTCTCGTCGTCGTCGACGAGCCGGCGGCACCAGCCGGCGAGGCGCGGGTACAGGGCGGCGAACAGTTCGGACGCTGCCTTGTCGCGGGACCGTTTCAACGCTCTCCAGGGTCGGGGTGCCGAGTCGGGCACGAGTGTGTCGGGGGCCACGGGCGGGGCGGCGGCTCCCGGGGAAGGATGCCGGGCCGGCGGTGTCGCGTTCCGCCGGCCCGGCCGCCGTCGCGGGGTGCCGGCCCGTCAGCGGAGGGTGGCAGTGAGGGCGGCGAACACGATCACGTTGTCGCGGTAGCCGTCGCCGTCGCGTGGGCCGCCGCAGGTGATGAGCCGCAACTCCGGGCGGTCCACGTTCCCGTAGACGTCGTCGGCCGGGAAGCGCGCCTTGGCCACCGTCCGGGTGGAAGTGACGGCGAACTGCGCCTGAGTGCCGTTCTCCAGGCGGGCGCTGATCGTCTCGCCGGTCCGCAGCCGGTCCAGGTGGCGGAATACTCCGTCGCCGTAGGAACCGACCGTGACATGGCCGAGGACGACCGACGGTCCGACCTGCCCCGGGGTGGGCGAGTACCGGTACCAGCCCGCCTGGTCGTGTGCGGTGACCGGGGGGACCTGCACGGTGCCGTCCGGTTCCAGACCGAGGCTCAGCAGCGGGGTGTCGACCCCGATGGCCGGGATCCGGAGCCGGACCGGGACCGAACGCCGCAGGGGGTGCGCGGAGCCGACGAGCGGCGTGACGTCTCCGGTGTCCGGAGTCCCGCCGCGGGTTCCGGTGGGATGGACGGTCGCGGACCGGCCGTTCCCGTTGTCACCGCAGCCCGCGAGCAGCGCGGTCAGCGCCGCGGTGCCGAACGCGCGCCTGGAGAGCGGCGTCATGCCCCGGTCGCCCGGCGGCGGACGACGAGCACGGCCCCGCCGGCCATGACGAGCGCCGCGCCGACGCCGCCGCCGATCAGGCCGTCCCGGGAGCCGGATTCCTGGGCGGGGGTGGTGACACCGGTGTCGGGCGCGCCCGCCGGCACCGCGCGGACCTGGCCGCGGGCCGGGGCGCGGGTCGGTTCGGCGACCGGCGCGGGGGTCGCGGAGTCGGCCTCCGCGGGGGTGGCGACCCTGGTGGGGACCGGGGAGGGAGCGGCCCCGTCGGCGAAGGCGGGTGCGGTTCCCGCCAGCACGGCGGTGCAGGCAACCGCCGCGGCGGTGAGGATGGTTCGGCGCATCGGATCGCTCTCTTTCGTCGGCGCCCGCCGGTCGGCGGGCGGTTGTGGATCGAGCGGAGAGACGAGGCGGGGCGGGAGCAGGTTGTAAAGGAATGGCAAAGTCGTGTTCCGGCTGTCCGGCATGCGGCTGCCGGGCTGCGGGCTGCCGTTTGAGCGCCGGGCAGCAGGAAACCCCGACCGCTCGGGGCCATTGGATGCGGGAAGGCAACGCTCTCGAAACCGTGAGGAACGAAGCCATGAGCGGAACGAATCCGGGTCGTCACGAGGAAAGGGCGATCCGAAGGGACTCCGGAACGATCGGCCGCCGCTCCCCTCGGACCGGCACGGAACCGGTGACCGCGCAGAGCCCGCTCGGACTGCGCCTGCTTCTGTCAGGCGTGTTCGTCCCGGTCTTCGCCGCGGCGACCGCGTACTTCGCGGTGTGGGCGGCGGGCTCGGGGCCGGGGGACAGCCCTGGGCCCGGCCCGCTGACCATCATCGCCGTGGTGTGCGGGGTGCTCGCCCTCTTTGCGATGATCGATCTGGCGGTCGTCGCGCGGCGGCTCAGGCGTGAACGAGGCACCGCCTCGACCACACGTTGAGCGGCCGGCCTGATCCTGCTATTCCCGTTGTGCGCCCCGCGCGACGGACGGGTGTCGCTGCGGCGGCGTGTGCATGACCGCGATGGCCGCGGCATCGTCGGCGAGCCGGCCCCCCACGTGTGCGAGGAGGTCGCCGCGTAGGCGCTGGAGCAGGTCGCCGGGGGTGCGCTCACCCCATGTGGCGAGACGTTCGGCGAGCCGGTAGAAGGCGCCGGACTTGTCGCGGGCCTCGACAACGCCGTCGGTGTACAGCAGCAGCAGGTCGTCCTCCTCGAAGGGGAACGTGTCGAGGACGTACTGGCCGCCGTTGAACTCGCCGAGCCCGAGCGGTGGCGCCGACTCGCTGCGGTTGAGCGGCTCCACGGTGCCGCCGTGCAGCATCAGCGGCGGGGGGTGTCCGCAGTTGACCACGTGGACGCAGCCGCCGTGGTCGGGGAAGTCGAGGAGCACCGCCGTGATGAAGCGCTCCTCGCCGTTGTCTCCGCCGCTGTGCGGATCCCATCTGACGCTGCCGTCCAGGTGTGCCGCGAGGACGGGCAGGGACGCCTGGCGGTAGGCGAATCCGTAGAAGGACCCGAGCAGCATCGCAGCGTCCCCGACCGCCGCCAGCCCCTTGCCCCGGACGTCGCCGATGAGCAGCCGGGTGCTGGTGCCGGTACGTGTCGCGGCGTACAGGTCACCGCCGATCTGTGCCTCGGCTTCGGCGGCGAGGTAGACCGAGGCGACCGTGAGTGGCCCGATGCGGTCCGGCAGCGGCCGCAGCAGGACCTTCTGCGCGGTCTCGGACACGGACCGCACCTGGCTCAGCACGCGCCTGTGCCGGTCGCGTACGGCCGTGAAGACGACCACCACGATCGCGCCGGCGGCCAGCGCGGCGATCCCCGCGCTCCGGCTCGCGTCCCCCAACGTGTGCTGGAACGAGGCCACCGTGACACGGGCGCCCACGGCCAGGACACTGACCAGCGCGGTGAGCCGGGGGCCGGCGAACGCGGCGCTGACGGCGGGCGCCGCCATCAGCAGCGGTCCGAGCTCCACGTACGGCGGAGTCAGCGCGTCCGCGAGGGAGATCACCGCGATCAGCGCGAACGGCAAGGCGACGAGGGCACGCTGCCCCCGCGCCCCCTCGAAGATGCGACTGGCTCCCGCGTCCGTCATATGGCCCTCACTGTGTGGCATAAGGCGCCGCGCAAGGCTGGTGCCGCCGGGCCATGGGTCCGGCCACCGTTCGAATCCATAAAAGGCCTATATCAGACCGTACAGTGACAAAATCTACCTGCCGGGCGGTGGGCCGGATGGCGGGTGGAGGGAAAGGTGGACTGGGACGCTGTCGTCGACGAGCTGTACGGCCTTCCGCCGGGCGACTTCACCGCCGCCCGCGACGAGCGGGCCAAGGCCGCCCGCGCGGCAGGCGATCGCGAGCTGGCCTCCAGAATCCGTCGTCTGCGCCGCCCCACCCTGGCCGCGTGGGCCGGCAACCTGCTGGTGCGCGAGCGGCCGGACGAGGTCGAGCGGCTGCTGGAGCTGGGTGCGGCGCTGAGGCAGGCCCACCAGGATCTGGACGGCGGGCAGCTCCGGGAGCTTTCGGCGCGGCAGCACCGGCTCACCTCCGCCTTGGCCCGGCAGGCCGGCCGGCTGGCGGCCCTGGCCGGGCAGCGCATCGGCGACGAAACCCGGCAGGCGGTCCAGGACACCCTGCACGCGGTACTGGCGGATCCCGAGGCGGCCGAGCAGTGGGCGGAAGGGCGCCTGACGAAGCCGCTGAGCGCCCCGGTCGGCTTCCCCGCCCTTCTCTCGGTCACCGAGGCGGCCCCGGCCACCCGCCGGACCCGGCCCGCCGGCGAGGTGGCCGACCTGGACGCCGCGCGCGTCCGGCGTCGCGAGCAGCAAGAGCAACTTGAGCGGGCCCGGCAGCTGGCCGCAGACGCCGAGGGGGAGCTCCGTGACCGTGAGGACGAGCTGGCCGCCGCCAAGGAGGAGCAGAGCCGGGCGGAGGAAGAGCGGCAGCGGGCCGAGCAGCGCGTCACCGAGCTGTCCCGGCAACTCGAACACGCCGAACGTGAGCAGCAGGTGGCCGGGGAAGCCGCCCACAAGGCCCGCGACCGCACACGGGACCTCGACCGGGCGGTGCGTGAGGCCCGGCGCCGGGCCAAGGGCGCCGCAGGCCGCGCCCGGAAGCTCGCCGAACAGACACAGCGGCACAAGGGGTGAGAGAAGGGCGCTCAAGAAGCCTCCCACTTGGCCGTGAGCCGACATGGCCAGGATCATGTCGCCATGGCTGATCACCTCCATCCCGCGCCGCCGGCGGTAGTGCGGCTCACGCACTACACAGAGGCCGAGAAGAAGGAGATCCTCGGCGACGGCACCGATCCCTTCGGCGTCGCGTATGCGGGACTCACCTGGCTGCCGAAGGAACACCACTTCGGCGTCAGGCTGGAAGGCCGCCTCGTGGCGCATGCCGGGCTGCTCAGGCTGCCCATGTCCATCGGCGGTGACAGCAGCGAAGTAGTAGGCGTCGGCGGAGTGGCCGTCGCACCGGACGTACGGGGGCGCGGACTGGCGCGCCAAGTCGTCGCGGCGGCTCTGGAGCACGCACGGACGATGGGACCGCGGCACGGACTTCTCTTCTGCCGCCGGCCCCTCGTCCCCCTCTACGAACGGCTCGGCTGGCGAGCGCTGGACCAGGACGTGCATGTCGAGCAACCCGGCGGGCCCGTGCTGATGCCGCTGCGGACCATGGTCACGCCCCTGCACGACCGGGCAGGCTGGCCGGCCGGAGCCGTACGCCTGCTGTCGTTCCCCATGTGACAGGGCGCCGTTGTCACAGCCGTGCGTCATGCTCCGCCCGTGAACGAGAACGCCTTCTGGCAGCTCATCGACGACTGCACACCGTCCGCGCCGGACCTGGACGCGGAACGACTGGCCGCGGCGCTGACGGACCGTCTCTCCGCGGGGACACAGGCGACGGTCGTCGGGTTCGCCGAGCAGTTGTCGTGGGCCCTCTACCGGCTGGACCGCAAGGAGTACGGGCACGACCTGTCGGGCGACGGCTTCCTCTACACCCGCGCTGCCGTCGTGGCCGCCGGCCGGGACGCGTACGCAGCGGTACTCCGCGACCCGCGCCTGTTCGCCCCGTACGCCGAAGACCTCGTCTGGGCGGAGCGCCTGCTCCACGTGCCGGACGAGGCTTACCGGCGGGTCACCGGCGAGGAGTGGGATCGCGGCACCCGCTACTCCTACGAGTCCTACTCGAACTCCGCCGGGTGGGCCGACGCGTAGAGGTCGAGGGAGCGCTCCCGCACCCTGCGGCATGGCACCCGTGACGACGCGGGTCCAAGCTGGGAGGGAGAGCTGCGAGGGAGAGGCCATGCGGGTGGGAGTGCTGACCGGAGGCGGCGACTGCCCCGGTCTGAATGCGGTGATCCGCAGCGTCGTACGCAAGGGCGTGCAGGAGTACGCCTGGGAGTTCGTCGGGATCGCGGACGGCTGGGGCGGCGCCGTCAAGGACGTCACCCGTCCTCTGGACGTCGCGGCCGTGCGCGGGATCCTGCCGCTCGGCGGCACGATCCTCGGTTCCTCCCGCACCAACCCGCTCCGGCTCGACAGGGGCATCGACCGCATCCGCGAGACCCTTCGCGTGCACGAGATCGACGCTCTCGTCGTCATCGGCGGCGAGGACACGCTCAGCGTCGCGAGCGCGCTGTCCGACGCGGGGGTCGACCTGGTCGGAGTGCCGAAGACCATCGACAACGACGTGGGCGGCACCGACTACACCTTCGGCTTCGACACCGCGGTCGGCATCGCGACCGAGGCCATCGACCGCCTGCACACCACCGCGGAGTCGCACAAGCGCACGCTGGTCGTCGAGGTGATGGGGCGCCACTCGGGCTGGATCGCCCTGCACGCGGGCGTCGCGGGCGGCGCGAACGCCATCCTCATCCCGGAGGTGGAGTTCGATCTCGACCGAGTGTGCGCCTGGGTGGAGAGGCGTTTCGAGATCAACTACGCGCCGATCGTCGTCGTGGCGGAGGGGGCCGTCCCACGGGCCGGGCAGATGGTGGTCAAGGACGAGTCGCGCGACGAGTTCGGGCATGTGCGCCTGTCCGGGATCGGCGACTGGCTGGCCCGGGAGCTGGAGAGCCGTACCGAGAAGGAGGCGCGTACGACGGTGCTCGGCCACGTCCAGCGGGGCGGCACGCCGTCCGCCTACGACCGGTGGCTCGCCACCCGCTTCGGTCTGCACGCCGTGGAGGCCCTCAGGGACGGCGCCTTCGGCACGATGGTGGCCCTGCGCGGCACGGACGTCGTACGCGTCCCGCTCGCGGACGTGACGGGCACGAACAAGCTGGTCCCCATGGAGCTCTACGAGGAGTTCGACGTCTTCTTCGGCACCTGAGGTGCGGTCTGACGTCCGGTCTGACGTGCGGTCACCCGTGGGGCACGACGACCACCGGGCAGTGGGAGTGGTGCAGGACGGCGTGGGCCACGGGACCCAGCCGCTGCTCGGCCGCCCGCGGGCTCGCGTGCCGGCCGACGACGAGCAGACCGGCCCGCCGCGAGGCGTGCACCAGCGCGTGGGCCGGGTGGAGCAGGACGACGTCGGGCAGCACGGAGACGTCCGGATACCTCTCGCGCGGCTCCCGGAGTACGTCGGACAGCCGCTGGACCTCCTCGTCCTCCCACGTGGCCCGGTCCTCCTCGGGCACCGCGAGCGCGGTCCAGAGCGGGGCGCCGGCGAGGGACCACGCGTGCACGGCCCGCAACCGGGCCTCACGGAGTCGAGCGGCGCCGAAGGCGAAGTCCAGAGGGGACCCTGCCGCCGTGCGGACGTCGTCGACGCCCACGGCCACCTCCGCCTCGTGCAGGGCGGCGGCGGGAGGCCGGGGCACGACCGCCACGGGGCAGGGCGCGCAACTCGCCACCGCCAGCGCCGTCGAGCCCACCGCGAGGCCGTCGAACCCGCCGTCCCCCCGAGCCCCGACGACGAGGAGCTCGGCCGTCCGGGCAACGGAGAGCAAGGCGGCCGGGGCGGAGCCGGCCACCTGCACGCCGCTCATCGCCACACCCGGACTCCCCGCGGCGAGACCCGCCTCGGCGCGGCCCAGCACCTCCTCGCCGGACCGCTGCCAGGAGAGGGCGGCCGGTGGATCGGCGATGTCATCGGCGGGGGCGGGCGCGGCGTGCACCAGACGCAGTTCCAGACCGCGGCGGGCCGCCTCCTCGGCCGCCCACTCGCCCGCGACGAGGCTCTCCCGGGACGCGTCGATCCCGGCCACGAGGAAACGGGTCATCCGGTCCTCCTTGCGGGCCGAAGCACCATTGTGGACGGGCCGTGACGGCGCCACCAGCCGGACCGGCCGGGCTCCCGGTGCCCTCCCCTGCCGGGGCCGATAATGTGGCTGGCAAGTGGGTGAGACGGCTTTCGGTGGTGCGCGGGGGTTTGGAGGGTCGCCGGTGGGTGGTTCCGGGGAGTCAGGGGAGGCCCGTGTGCGGCTGCCGCAGTTGCGGTTGGACGAGTTGCTGGGGGAGCTGCAGGCGCGTCTGGACGCCGCGCGGGGTACCCGGGACCGGGTGCACAGCCTGCTGGAGGCGGTGCTCGCGGTCGGCCGGGAGCTTGACCTGGAGCAGGTGCTGTACAGGATCGTGGACGCCGCGGCGACGCTGGTGGACGCCGAGTACGCGGCGCTGGGCGTGATCGGTCCCGACGGCAGCCGGTTGTCGGCGTTCCACACGGTCGGTGTGGGCGAGGAGCAGATCGGGCGGATCGGCGCGTACCCCGAAGGACACGGGATCCTGGGGGAGCTGATCCGGCATCCGGAACCGCTGCGGCTGGCGAAGCTGTCGGAGCATCCGGCGTCGTACGGCTTCCCGGAGCACCATCCACCGATGAACACGTTCCTCGGCGTTCCGATCCGGGTGCGGGACCAGGTCTTCGGCAATCTGTACCTGACCGAGAAGCGCGGCGGGCTGGAGTTCGACGAGGACGACGAGTCGGTGCTGGCCACGCTGGCGGTGGCGGCGGGCGTGGCGATCGACAACGCGCGGCTGTACGAGGAGTCGCGGCTGCGGGAGCGCTGGCTGCGGGCGATGGCGGAGATCACCCAGAGCCTGATGTCGGGTGCCGACCAGGCGGAGGTCCTCGGGCTGATCGCCGAGCGCGCGCGGGAGATCACGGGGGCGGCGCTGGCGGCGATGTCGACGCCGGTGAAGGGGACCGGCACGCTGAGTGTGGAGCTGGCGATCGGCCAGGAGGCGGAGGCGCACCGGGGGCTGGTGCTGCCGGTGGAGGGCACGCTGACCGGGGAGGCGTTCGCCGGCGGGGTGCCGGTGAGCAGCCCGGACATCGCGCGGGACCCGCGGGTGACGGCGGGTCCGCCGCGGTTTTCCGGCCTGGGTCCCGCGGTGGCGGTGCCGGTCGGCGATCCGGGCGATCATGTGCGCGGCGTGGTCCTGCTCGTGCGGGAGGCCGGCGGGACCGACTTCTCCGGCAAGGAGCTGGAACTGCTGAAGGGATTCGCGGCGCAGGCCGCCGTGGCGATGGAACTCGCGGGACGGCGGCGGGACGCGGAGCAGATCACGCTCCTTGAGGACCGTGACCGGATCGCCAGGGACCTGCACGACCTGGCGATCCAGCGGCTGTTCGCGACGGGCATGACGTTGCAGAGCGCGGGCCGGTTCATCGACCATACGGGCGCCAAGGAGCGGGTGCTGCGGGCGGTGGACGACCTGGACGAGACCATCAAGATCATCAGGTCGACGATCTTCGGTCTGCGGGCGCACGACGAGGAGGCGGGCGCCGGATTGCGGACGCGCGCGGTGCAGGTGGTCGGCGAGGCCGCGCCCGTGCTGGGGTTCGCGCCCGGTGTCCGGATGGAGGGGCTGCTGGACACCCATGTGTCCCGTGAGACCGCGGACGAGGTGGTGGCGGTCCTGTCGGAGGCGCTGACGAACGTCGCCCGGCACGCGCACGCCGACCGTGCGGACGTGGCGCTGGAGACCGACGGCCGGAGCGTGCGGCTGACGGTCACCGACAACGGCGTGGGGATTCCCGCCGACGGGCGCCGCAGCGGACTGGCCAACATGGCCGAACGGGCCCGCAGGCTGGACGGCGGCCTGGAGTGGACCACACCCGAGGGCGGAGGCACGAAGCTGGTCTGGCACGCACCGGTGGGCACGGCGGAGGCCCCGCGGCCTTCAGCGGGGGAGTGAGGGGCGTTTCACCGGGGCGGTGACGGGGGTTTGACCGGGGCGGTGACCGGGCTCCATCAGGGCGGTGGCGGGGGCTTCATCGGGGCGGTGACTGGGGCTCGGCGGGAGCGGCCGGGGTTTCACCGGGGGAGTGACGGGGGCTTCACCGGGGAAATGACCGAGCTCCACCGGGGCGGTGGCCGGGGCTTTACGGCGGGAGTGGCGGGGGTTTTACGGGGGCGGTGACTGGGGCCTCGCAGGCGGAGTGGCCGGGGTTTCACCGGGGGAATGACGCGGGCTTCATCGGGGGGTAGCCGGAGCTTCATGGCGGGAGGCCGGGGCTCCACCGAGGCAGTGATCGGGGCTCCACTGGTGCAGTGGCCCGGACTTCAGCGGAGCAGTGACCCGGGCAGGGCTACGCGGGTCGGATCAGCTGTGGTGTTCGTGCTCCGGGTGCACCACGACCACCGGGCAGGCCGCGTGCTGGGCGCAGCGCTGGCTGACCGAGCCCAGCATCGCGCGGGCGAAGCCGCCGCGGCCCCGGCTGCCCACGACGAGGACGTCGGCCCCCGCCGAGGCGCGGATCAGCACCTCCGACGGATCGCCCTCGACCAGGTACTCCACGAGGTGCGCCGGGCGGTCGTCCCCGAAGACGCCGTGCAGTCCCTCCGCGAAGCGCTCCCGGGCCTGCTCCAGGTCGAACTCGGGATCGATCGCGGGTCCGGTCCAGCCGACGACCGACGGCGTGTCCCAGGCGTGGATCGCCTCCACGACGCCGCCGACGAGTTGGGCGTACTCCGCCGCCCAGCGCAGCGCCGCGCAGGAGGACGGCGAACCGTCCACGCCCACGACCACCCGGCGTCGCGGTTCGGAGGGTTGCATGGCCACCTCACTGAGCAGTCGTTGTCCCTACGTCCACGCTGCCCGGCCCGACGCGACCGTGCCAGCCAGGGACCGCCCCGCCCGCCGGCCGGGCATGCGCGAGGCCACCCCGGTGCGGCTCGGTCAGGGGGCCGGTCGGCCCTGGTGCGGGACCAGCGGCCCATGGCCACCGCGCCGGATGGCGGCGATCCTCGGAAGCGGATCAACTGATCACCGAAGCGCCCGTCGCGACAGCGTCGCAGGAGGTGGGAGACCATGCCCCGCATCGTAACCGTCGGTCTCGACGGTTCTCCCGAGAGCAGGGCCGCCGCCGAATGGGCGGCGCGGGAGGCGAAACTGCTCGGGCTGCCGGTGCGGCTCGTCCATGTGTGGGAGCCGGCGCCCGAGCCCCTGGCGCAGGCACCGCTGCTCGGTGCGGAGACGTACCGGGACTGGACCGAGCGGGTGCCCCGCGAGGCCGCCGAGGGGCTGCGCTTGCGCCATCCGGGTGTCGAGGTGCGCACCGAGCACCTGCCCGGCCGTCCCGCCGAGATCCTCACCGACGAGGCGGCCGACGCCGAACTGCTCGTACTGGGCTCGCGTGCCCTCGGCGGGGTCGGCGGCTTCCTGGCCGGCTCGGTCGGGCTGTCCGTCGTGGCGCACGCCGAGCGGCCCGTCGTCCTGGTGCGGGCCGGGGAACAGGCCGCCGACGAGCACGAGATGGACCCCGCGGGCATTCCCTCCGCCGCGGCCGCCTTCCGGCCCGTCGTCCTGGGCCTGGACACCGCGCACCCGGACGAGGACCTGATCCGGTTCGCCTTCGAGGCGGCCGCGCGCCGCGGTACCTCGCTGCGCGTCGTGCACGGCTGGTACCCGCCGCTGTACTACGGCTACGGCGTGCCCGCCGACGCCGAACTGCTCACGTCGCCCGGGGTGGCCGAGGCCGCCGTACTGACCGAGGCGCTGTGCCCCTGGCGGCGGAAGTACCCGGACGTCGAGGTCGCCGAGGTCTCCCGCCCCGGCAGCGCCGCGGAACTGCTCGTCGACGCCTCCCGAGAGGCATCCCTCGTCGTCGTGGGCCGACGCGAGCGCCGCAACCCCCTGGGCGCCCGCATCGGGCACGTCACCCACGCCGTCCTGCACCACGCCGCCGCCCCCGTCGCGGTCGTCGCGCACGCCTGACCGGCACCACGAGCACGGCCCACCGAACACCACAGGACCCCACCCGAGGAGTGAGGATCATGAAGGCTGCGGTCGTACGGACCTTCGGCGAACCGCTGGTCGTCGAGGAGCGCCCGGACCCCGAGCCCGGACCCGGTCAGGTCCGCGTCCGGGTCGAGGCATGCGGGCTGTGCCACACCGACATCCACGCCGCGCACGGCGACTGGCCGGTCAAGCCGAACCCGCCGTTCGTGCCCGGCCACGAGGGCGTCGGCCTCGTGGAGAAGCTCGGCGCGGGCGTCACCCACCTGTCCGTCGGGCAGCGGGTGGCCATGCCGTGGCTCGGCCACGCCTGCGGCCGCTGCGAGCACTGCCTGTCCGGCTGGGAGACGCTCTGCGAGCAGCAGATCAACACCGGATACGGCTGCGACGGCGGGTACGCCGAGAAGATGCTGGCCTGGGCCGACTTCGCGCAGCCGGTGCCCGACGGCGTCAGTGCCCTCGACGCGGCCCCGCTGACCTGCGCGGGCGTCACCACGTACAAGGCCCTCAAGGTCGCCGGCGTCCGGCCGGCTCAGCTCGTCGCGGTCTCCGGGGTCGGCGGACTCGGCCACCTGGCCGTGCAGTACGCCAAGATCGCGGGCGCCCGGGTCGCCGCGATCGACGTCACCGACGACAAGCTCGAACTCGCCGCCGAACTCGGCGCGGACATCCTGATCGACGCCCGCACCCAGGACGTCGGCCAGGAGCTCAAACGGTACGGCGGTGCCCACGCGGCCATCGCCCTCGCGGTGAACGAGGCCGCCTTCGAGGCGGTCGCCTCCGGACTGCGGCGCGGCGGCACGCTCGTCATGGTCGCCCTGCCCGCGCAGGGCACGGTCCGGGTCCCGATCTTCGACACCGTGCTCGGTGGTACCTCCGTGATCGGCTCGATCGTCGGCACCCGGCAGGATCTCGCCGAGGTCTTCCAACTGCACGCGGAGGGCCGCACCCGGGTCATCCGGGAGAGTCGTCCGCTCAGCTCCGTCAACGAGTCCATCGACGAGGTGCTGCGCGGTCAGGTCAAGGCTCGCATCGTGTTCGACCTCGGAGAGGGAGGATGAGGACCATGGATCTGCCGCTGGTCGTCGGAGTCGACGGTTCCGAATCCAGCCTGCGGGCCGCCGACTGGGCAGCCGACGAGGCCGCCCTGCGCGCTGTGCCGCTGCGGGTGGTGTACGCCTCGCTCTGGGAGCGTTACGAGGGCGCCGCGCTCGCGCGCGAACTCGGCAAGCCGGACGGCCAGGTGGAGGCCGAGGAGGTCGTCGCGGCCGCCGCCCGGCGCGCCCGCGCCCGCCACCCCGACCTGCCGATCAGCAGGGCCGCGCTGCCCGAGGCGCCCGAGTACGCGCTGGTGCGGGAGGGCAAGAACGCCTCCGCCCTGGTCGTGGGCGCCCGCGGCCGCAGCGCGGTCGTCGACCTGCTGCTCGGTTCGGTCAGCCTGTTCTTGGCCGCGCACGCCGACTGCCCCGTGATCGTGATCCGCGGCAGCCACGACAACCAGGCCCGTTTCCCGGTGCACGGCCGCGTCGTCGTCGGTGTCGGGGACAGTTCCGCGGCCGCGGTGCGCTTCGCCGCCGAGGAGGCCCTGCGCCGCGGGGCCGAACTGGAGGCCGTACGGGCCTGGCGGTGCCCCGCGCACGAGACCCTCGACCATCCGCTGATCGGCGGGGAGCCCGAGCGGGTGTACGAGGAGCGGGCCGCCGACGCCCTGGAGGCGGCGCTGTGCGACCTGCCGCCGGAGGTGAAGGTGCGCCGGCGCACCGTGGAGGGCCCGGCCCGCCGGGTGCTGCTGGCCGCCGCGCCGGGCGCCGACCTGCTCGTGGTCGGAGTCCGGCGCCGGGCGGGACGGTTCGGGCTCCAGCTCGGCCGGATCGCCCACACTGCCCTGCACTACTCGGCCTGCCCGGTGGCCGTGGTGCCCGAACGGGCCTGAGGTCAAAGGCCCGCCGTGTGATCGGGGACGTAGGTCTGCAGATCGCGCGGCGGCCGCTCGTAGCCGGTCGGCGCCGGCCGCTCCGGCAACCGCAGCACCTTGGGTGAGATCTCGTGGTAGGGCACCGTGCCGAGCAGATGGGCGATCATGTTCAACCGGGCGCGGCGCTTGTCGTCGCTCTCCACGACGTACCACGGTGCCTCGGAGATGTCCGTGTGCACCATCATCTCGTCCTTGGCCCGCGAGTACGCCTCCCAGTGGGTGATGGACTCCAGGTCCATCGGCGACAGCTTCCAGCGTCGCAGCGGGTCCTCCAGACGGCGCCGGAAACGCTCCTGCTGCACGGCGTCGCTCACCGAGAACCAGTACTTGCGCAGCAGGACCCCGTCCTCCACCAGCATCCGCTCGAAGATGGGGCACTGGCGCAGGAACCGCTGGTGCTCCTCCTTGGTGCAGAAGCCCATCACGTGCTCGACCCCGGCCCGGTTGTACCAGGACCGGTCGAACAGCACGATCTCCCCGGCGGCCGGCAGTTGCTCGACGTACCGCTGGAAGTACCACTGGGTGCGCTGGCGCTCGGTCGGCGCGGGCAGCGCAACGATCCGGGCGATACGCGGGTTGAGGTGCTCGGTCACCCGCTTGATGGTGCCGCCCTTGCCGGCCGCGTCCCGCCCCTCGAACACCACGACCAGCCGGGCCCCGGTGACCCGCACCCACTCCTGGAGCCTCACCAACTCCGTCTGAAGGCGCAGCAGTTCGCTCTCGTACGCCTTGCGCGGCAGCGCCGCCCTGTTGTCGGCCCTCACAGCAGGACACCGTACTTTCCGACGGGCGTCCGCGCACCCGGGCGGACGCGGTGGCGGCAGCGGGCTCCGCTCACGCCGACGTCAGCGGCCTCGACGCCCCCTCCGGCCGGGCGAGATGGGTGGTGAACCAGTCCCGGGCCAGGTCCGCCACCGCCTCCACCGTGTCCGGCTCGGTGAACAGGTGGGTGGCGCCGGACACGGGGACGACCCGGTGGTCGCAGCGCATCCAGTCCGCCGCGAGCCGGTTGAGGCCGAGGAGCCGGGTGTCCCGGGCACCGACGACGAACAGGCAGGGGGCGTGCACCCGGGCCAGCGCCGCGGGCGGGGCCAGGTCGGGGCGGCCGCCGAGGCAGACCACGGCGCGGATGTCGTCCTCCGCCGCCGCCTCCAGCACGGCGCCCGCGCACGTACCTGCCCCGCAGTGGCTCACGGGCAGGCCGGTCTCCCGGCGCAGCCAGTCGGTGGCGGCCCGCAGGCGCCGGGCCAGCAGCACGATGTCGAAGGCGTTGTGCGGTGTGCGCTCCTCGTCTTCGGTGAGCAGGTCGATCAGCAGGGTGCCCAGGCCCGCCCGGCGCAGGGCGGCGGCGACGCGCTGGTGGGCCGGCCGGTGCCGGCCGCTGCCGCAGCCGAGGGCGTAGGCGACCGCCACCGGCGGCGTGGGCGGCAGGGCGAGCCGTGCGGACAGGCGCACCGGACCGGCCGGCACCTCCACCTCCCGGTCCGGAGAGGGGGACTCCGAGGGGGATCCGGGGAGCGGCCCGGTGCCGGTCGTGGTGGCCCGCTGGGCCTCGGCCAGCAGGGTGGCGACCTCCGCGTCGGTGACCTGCCCGAAGTCCGCGTACCAGGCTCCGACCGAACCGAGGTGGTGCAGCGGCTGGAGGCAGACGACCCGGTCGGCCACCGTGCGCAGGTGCGGCAGCGCCGCCTCCGGACCGACCGGGACAGCGAGGACCACACGCGCGGCGCCGCGGGTCCGGGCCACCCGGCAGGCGGCCTCGGCGGCGGCGCCGGTCGACAGCGAGTCGTCCACGACGAGCGCGGTCCGCCCGGCCACGGGCAGCGGCGGGCGGCTGTCGCGCAAGTGGCTCAGGCGCCGCTCCAGTTCGGCCCGCTCGGCGCGTTCGACGTTCTCCCGCTCGGCGGGATCCAGTCCGCTCTCCGCCAGGACGGCCCGGTCGATGACGCGTACCCCGTGCTCACCGAGGGCGCCGAAACCGAGTTCCGGCTGCCAGGGCACGGGCAGCTTGCGCACCACGGCCAGGTCGAGCGGAGCGCCCAGGTACCGGGCCACCTCGAAGGCCACCGGGACGCCGCCTCGGGGCACTCCGAACACCACCAGGTCCTCGTCGCGCAGGAATTCCAGGCACCGGGCCAGGCGCCGCCCGGCGTCCGCGCGGTTCTCGTAGCGCATGCGCCGCCACCTCCTCGTACGTGGTCCCGGCGGCGCGGCGGCAGACCGCCTCGACTCCATTCGAACGCTTCCGGGACCCGAACGCCTCCGGGACGTCCGGGCCGGCAGGGGCGGGTCAGCTCGTCTTCTGGTCCCAGCGCGGGCCGACGAGATCCCACTCTGCGGCCCACAGGTCGTGGCGGCGCCGGTCCAGCCGCCGGCGGACCAGGGCCGTCGATCCGTAGACCAGGCCGCCGAAGGCGAGCGCCACCGAGGTGCCGAACAGGGCGGCCTGCGCGGTCGCCTCCGCCGGGCCGGGCGGCTCGCCGGCCAGATGGCCCCGGCCGTCCTGCCAGATGGTGACCGCCGCACCGGCCGGCAGGTCCGTGCTCACCAGGGCCTGCCCGGTACGGGTGGTGCCGTCGGGGCCGGTCCAGCGGATCTTCGCCGGTGCCTGGTAGCTCGCGTTCTCCGTGGGCGTGGCCGCCGGGGCGGCCGTGAGCAACACGGCCAGGACCGGCTGCCGGTCGGCGCGCTGCCAGGCGAGTTCCTGGCCGGCGGCGCGCGCCGCCACCGTCCCGGCGACCGCCCCGCCGACCACGATCACCACCCACATCACCAGGATCGCCCACGCCTCGACGATGTCCTCGTGGCGGCGCAGCGGATTGCGGCGCCACCGCCACAGCCTCCGCCGCGTGCGTCCGCGGCCCGTCCTGCCGCTCACCGGTCGCGCCTCCCCTTCTTCTGTTTCTTCTGCTTCTTTCGCTTTCGCCCGTTCCCCAGCCCGTGCATCGGACGTCCTTCCGCGCGCCGGCCCCACCTTTCGTCCCACCGCGGTGGCCGCTCGTCCGCCGTTCATCCCTGGCCCGCGGCGACCACCCCCTGCCGGGGGACCGGCCCGGCGGCCGGGGTCCCCTCCCCGAACTCCGGCAGTATCTGGAAGACACCGGTCAGGCCGGTGTGGCGCAGGATCCGCCGGAAGGACGAACTGCCGCTGACCAGCCGCAGCCGGCCACCGCGGGCCGCGACACGGTTGCGGACCCGGCACAGCAGGCCCAGCCCGGCACAGTCGATGAAGGGCACCGGCCGCAGGTCGAGCACCAGGTCCGGCCGCGGCTTGTCGGTCAGCGCGTCGAGGCGTGCGACGAGGGACAGCCTCGTGACGAGGTCCACGTCGCCGCTCAGTGTCACGACGGTCGTGGTGCCGACCATGCGTTCCGCGTGGCTCACGGCGGGCCCGGTGGGACGTTCGGACATGCCGTCAGCCAAGCCGGTCCGGAGCGGTGCGGGGAAGGGCCGTTCGGTCCCCTTCGCGGCGGACGAAGAGCCCGAGGCCGGACCGCCCCGCGGGCACCCGCCCCCGCGGGCGGCCGATGGGGCCGACCGGCCCATGCGGAACCCCGGGCCGTCGGAGAAGCTGAAGGCGTGGGCGGTCCCGGTGCCGCGCCGGAGCGCGGGCCGCGCCCGCCGGCCGCGGACCGCCGGGTCCCGGCCGTCCGGTCATGAAGGCCGTCCGTCCGCGAAGGCCACCCAAGGCCACCCGTCCCCGGAGTGAAGAGGGTGAGGTTCGGCATGAAAGGCTACGTCTTCCACGGTCCCAGGCAGTCCGCCTGGGAGGAGGTCCCCGACCCGGACCTCGAGGAGGCCACCGACGCCGTCGTGCGCGTCGACGCCGTCACCATCTGCGGGACCGACCTGCACATCCTCGGGGGCGACGTGCCCGAGGTCCGCCCCGGCACGGTGCTGGGGCACGAGGCCGTCGGCGAGATCGTCGAGGTCGGCGCCGAGGTGCGCAGCGTACGGCCCGGCGATCGGGTCCTCGTCTCCTGCATCACCGCCTGCGGCCGGTGCCGCTTCTGCCGCGAGGCCATGTACGGCCAGTGCCGCGGCGGCGGGGGCTGGATCCTCGGCCACCTGATCGACGGCACCCAGGCGGAGTTCGTCCGGGTGCCCTTCGCCGACCTCTCCGTGCATCCGCTGCCCGCCGCGGTGACCGACACGGACGCCGTGCTGCTGACCGACATCTTCCCGACCGCCTACGAGGTCGGCGTGCTCAACGGGCGGGTACGGCCCGGGGACACCGTCGTCGTGGTCGGCGCCGGACCTGTCGGACTCGCGGCGATCGCCACCGCCCGGCTGTTCGCGCCCGAGCGCGTCATCGCCGTGGACCTGGCCGCCACCCGCCTGGAGGCCGCCCGCAAGCTCGGCGCCGAGGCCGTGGCCGACGCGCGCGAGGCCCCCGAACAGCTGGTCGACGACCTCACCGGAGGGCTCGGCGCCGATGTGGTCGTCGAGGCGGTGGGCGTACCGGAGACCTTCGAGCTGTGCACGCGCATGGTGCGGCCCGGAGGCCACGTGGCCAACGTCGGAGTGCACGGCAAGCCCGCCATCCTGCACCTGGAAGACCTGTGGATCAAGAACGTGACCATCACCACGGGCCTGGTCGACACCCACTCCACGCCCACCCTGCTGCGGATGGCGGCGGCCGGCCGGCTGCCCACCTCCCAGCTGGTCACCCACACGTTCCCGCTGGAGCGCATCGAGGAGGCCTACGACGTCTTCGCCCATGCCGCCGAGACGGGGGCGCTGAAGGTCGTGCTCGGTGGCCCGCGGCGGGAGGTCGTCCCGGTGCCCGCGGCCTGACGGGCCGGACGCCGGGCGCGGCACTCGTGCCCCGCCGCCGGGGCCGCCCCGGGACGGGGACACGCGGGAGAGGTGCAGAGGACACGCAGGAGACGCGGTGCGGAACGGCCGCACGCGCTCCGCCAGGTGGAAAGACGGATGACTGATGTATCGCAACGACGGGTTCCGGGAGCTCGGGCGACAGGAGTGCCTGCGGCTGCTGGCCAAGGCGCCGGTGGGCCGTATCGTCCATACGCGGCACGCTCTGCCCGCGGTGCTCCCGGTCAACTTCGCCCTGGACGGCGACGGCGCGGTGCTGCTGTGCACCTCGGCCACCTCCGAGCTGGTCCGCGCTATCGACGGCGCGGTGGTCGCCTTCGAGGCCGACGAGGTGGACGCGGTCGCGCACTCGGGCTGGAGCGTCGTCGTCACCGGCCCCGCCTCGGTGGTGACCGACCCCGCCGAGCACCGGCGCCTGCTCCACGGCGGCCCGCGCTCCTGGGTGCCCTCGCCGCAGGTGGTCTTCGTCCGCATCGAACCGGAACTGGTCACGGGCCGGGAACTCGTCGGCGGACTCAGCGTGTACGGCCTGGACCACCTCGTCTGATCTTCGTGCCCGCCCCTCTTCGAGCCCGTCGGAGGACACCATGCAGGGTTCCCAGTACACCGTCGGCGACGTGATGACCCCGACCGTCGTCGCGCTGGCCGGTGGAGCGATGTTCAAGGAGATCGTGCGGACCATGGAGGAGTGGGGCGTCAGCGCGATGCCCGTGCTGGACGGCCGTGGACGGGTGCTCGGCGTCGTCTCCGAGGCCGACCTGCTGCGCAAGGAGGAGCTCCGCGACAACGATCCGGACCTGCCCGGCGGGCCGCCTCCCGTGGCCGGCTCGCGCTCGGCCAAGGCCCGGGCCGTGACCGCCGAGGAGCTGATGAACACCCCGGCCGTCACCGTGCACCCCGCCGCCACCTTGGGCCGGGCCGCCCGCCTCATGGCCCGGCACGGCGTCAAGCGCCTGCCGGTCGTCGGCGACGACGGTGTGCTCATCGGCATCGTCAGCCGTTCCGACCTGCTCAAGGTGTTCCTGCGCGGCGACGAGGACATCGCGGCGGAGGTCCGCCGCCAGGTCGTCGCCGCCGGGCTCCTGGCGGACTCGGTGGGCGTGACGGTGCGCGAGGGAGTGGTCACGCTCACCGGCCGGGTCCCGGACGCCTCCCTGATCCCGCTCGCCATCCGCCTGGCGCGCAGCGTCGAGGGCGTGGTGGACGTGCGGTGCGACCTCACGGGACCGCGCCGCCGCCCCCTCCTGGAACCCGATCTGGTCGACGAGCGGCCGTCGTCGCCCACCACGGGGACCGGCCCCGAGACCTGACGGCGCGCGGACCGTTCGCGCCGAGCCGAGGCGAACCGGGAGACGGCGCGGTGGGAGGGGCCGAACGGTCCCCCGAACGGTCCCCGGAAGGACCGAAGCGCTCTCGCGCCGTGTCCTACCGGATGCGACGGTGAAGGTGGGATGCGCTGCCGCAGGAGGCGGCAGCCCCGGCGGAAGGCGGTGGGGTCGGTGGAACTGCCCCTGGTCGTGGGTGTCGACGGGTCGGACCCGAGCCTGACGGCGGTGGACTGGGCGGTGGGTGAGGCCGCCCGGTTCGGTCTCGCGCTGCGCCTGGTGTACGCGTCCCTGTGGGAGCGGTACGAGGGCGCGGTGCCGTCCGGGACGGTGGGGCGTCCCTCGGAGCAGGTGATGGCGGAGCGCATCGTCGCCTCCGCCGCGGAGCGCGCCCAGCGGCGCGACCCGGAGGTGAAGGTGTCCACCGACATCCTTCCGCAGGACACGGTCGCCGCCCTGCTGGGCGAGGCCGCCAACGCCTCCGTGCTGGTCACCGGCTCTCGCGGGCGGGGTCAGCTGAAGGGGCTGCTGCTGGGTTCGGTCGGTCTGGCCGTGGCGGCCCGGGCGCACTGCCCGGTGGTCGTGGTCCGCGGCGACCAGGCGGGCCTGGCCGGCACCCACGAGCGGATTCTGCTCGCCGCCGGTGACTCCGACAGCCGGCACGAGGCCGCGCGGTTCGCGTTCCGGGAGGCCGAGGTGCGCGGCTGCGTCCTCGACGTCGTACGCACCTGGCGGCGCCCTGTGCACGAGGGCATCGGCAGCCCGGAGCTCGCCGAGGAGCCGGCCCGGCGGCAAGAGGAGCGGGCCGCCGCCGTGCTGGAGGAGCTACTGCGCGAACCGGGGGCCGAGTACCCGACGGTGCGGGTGCGCCCCGCCACGGTCGAGGGGCCTGCGCACCGGGTGCTCGTGGACCGCTCGGCCGCCGCCGACCTGGTGATCGTCGGGGTACGGCGCAGGGAGGGCCACTTCGGTCTCCAGCTGGGCCGGACGGCCCACACCCTCCTGCACCACGCGCACTGCCCGGTCGCCGTCGTACCGCAGCGGGTGTGACCGCGCCGTGCCGGAGACGACGGCGCGGACCTGGGCCTACGAGGGCTACGACGCCGCGCAGGAGCGGCTGAGGGAGGCCCTGTGCGCCCTGGGCAACGGCCGCTTCGCCACGCGCGGAGCCCTGCCGGAGTGCGCCGCGGACGAGGTGCACTACCCGGGCACCTACCTGGCCGGGTGCTACAACCGGATCGTCTCCCACGTCGCCGGCCGCCAGGTCGAGAACGAGGACCTGGTCAACCTGCCCGACTGGCTGCCGCTGCGCTTCCGCCTCGCGGGCGGCGCCTGGCTCACCCCGGACACGGCGCCGGTCCTCGAGCACCACCAGGTCCTGCACCTGGACCCGGGCGTGCTGGAGCGCCGCACCCGGTACGGGCTCGGCGACGGGCGAACGCTGACCGTGCGCCAGCAGCGGATCGTGCACATGGCCGACCCGTATCTGGCGGCCCTGCGCACCGAGTTCACCGCCGAGGGCGGCCCGGCGGACCTGGAGGTCGAGGCGGCGATCGACGGCGGCGTGACGAACGCCGGGGTACGCCGCTACCAGGACCTGGACGGCCGCCACCTCACCCAGGTGCACACCGGCACCGCGGCCCCGGACACGGTGTGGCTGCGCTGCCGGACCCGGACCTCCGACATCCGGATCGGCTTGGCCGCCCGGCTGACCGCCGACCAGGCGGCCGGACCGGTCGGCACCCGGCACGAGCACCCGCGCGCGATCCAGCGGGTACGCCTGAGCCTGGCACCAGGCCGTAGCGCCACCCTGGACAAGACCGCCGCCCTGCACACCTCCCGCGACCTGGCGATCAGCGATCCGCTGGACGCGGCGATCGACCGGGTGGGCGCGGCGCCCGGCTTCGCCGAGCTGCTGGAGAGCCACCGGACGGCCTGGGGGCGGCTGTGGCGCCGGGCCGCCATCGACGTCCCCGGGGAGCCGGGGCGCATCCTGCGCCTGCACCTCTTCCACGTGCTCCAGACCCTCTCCCCGCACACCGCCGACCTGGACGTCGGCGTACCGGCCCGCGGCCTGCACGGCGAGGCCTACCGCGGCCACGTCTTCTGGGACGAGCTGTTCGTCCTGCCGTACCTGAACCTGCACTTCCCCGAGGTCTCCCGCGCCCTGCTGCACTACCGGCACCGGCGCCTGGAGCGGGCCTGCTCGGCGGCGCGCGCGATCGGCCGGCGCGGTGCGATGTTCCCGTGGCAGAGCGGCAGCGACGGCCGGGAGGAGAGCCAGCGGCTGCACCTCAACCCCCGCTCGGGCCGCTGGCTGCCGGACCACTCCCACCTCCAGCGCCATGTCGGCTCGGCGGTGGCCTACAACGTGTGGCGGTACTGCGAGGCGAGCGGCGACGTGGAGTTCCTGCACACCAAGGGCGCCGAGACGCTGTTCCAGATCGCCCGCTTCTGGGCCGACTCGGCCACCTGGGACGAGCATCTGGGACGCCACCGCGTCCTCGGCGTCATGGGCCCCGACGAGTACCACGACGCCTACCCGGACGCCGAGCGGCCCGGGCTCGACGACAACGCCTACACCAACGTCACGGCCGCCTGGGTGCTCGACCGCGCGCTGGAGGCGCTGCGCGTCCTGCCCGAGCCGCGCCGCCGTGAACTCGTCGAGCGCACCGGCGTGGACGGCGCCGAGCTGGACCAGTGGGAGCACGTCTCCCGCACGCTGCACGTGCCCTTCCACGACGGCGTCATCAGCCAGTTCGAGGGGTACGGCGGCCTGGCCGAGTTCGACTGGGCCGGATACCGCGAGCGCTACGGCGACATCCGCCGTCTGGACCGGATCCTGGAGGCCGAGGGCGACAGCGTCAACCGCTACAAGGCGTCCAAGCAGGCCGACGTGCTCATGCTCGGCTACCTCTTCTCCCCGGCCGAACTGCGCGCGCTCCTCGGCCGCCTGGGCCACCGTTTCGACGAGGACCTGTGGCGGCGCACGGTCGACTACTACCTGGCCCGCACCTGCCACGGCTCCACCCTCAGCGGCCTGGTGCACGGCTGGGTCCTGGCCCGCGCCCGCCGCGCCGAGGCGTGGGCCTTCGTCCAGGAGGCGCTGCGCAGCGACATCGCCGACGTCCAGGGCGGCACCACCGGCGAGGGCATCCACCTCGGCGCCATGGGCGGCACCCTCGATCTCGTACAGCGCGGACTGACCGGTCTGGAGACCCGTGAGGGCGCGCTGTGGCTTGATCCCGCCCCACTGCCGGAGCTGTCCTCCTACGGCGTCTCGATCCGCTACCGGGCGCACTGGGGCGTGCGGCTGCGGCTGGAGCACGGCCGGATCCGGATCGCCGTGCCCGAGTCCGACGGCTCACCGATCGACGTGCGCCTGGCCGACCGCGCCGTCGGCGTCCAGCCGGGCGAGACGTGCGCCCTGGTGCTGCCCGAGTGAACCACGTTCCCGGACTCCTCTCGCACCCGCCGCCGAAGAGGCGCGGAAATACCCCGGGGGGTACTCGTGTTAGTGTCTGACGAGATACCCCCGGGGGTAATTCTTCGCAAGGAAGGGAGCATCCTGTGTTCTTCGTGGAGACGATCGAGCTGGCAGGGCTCGGCAACCGCAGCTACCTGGCCGGAGGCGAGCGCACCGCCGTGGCGGTCGACCCGCCCAGGGACGTCGACCGAGTGCTGGCGGCGGCCGCCCGGCACGGGGTGCGCATCGCGTACGTCGTCGAGACGCACGTCCACAACGACTACGTCTCCGGAGGCCTGGAACTCGCCCGGCTGACCGGAGCCGACTACCTCGTCCCGGAAGGCGCCGACGTCCGCTTCGCGCGCACCCCCGTCCGCGACGGCGACACCGTGACCGTCGACGACGGCGCCCGGCTGACCCTGCACGCCATGGCCACCCCGGGTCACACGCCGCACCACACCTCGTACGTCCTCCGGGAGGCCGGCACCGCCCGCGCCGCATTCACCGGCGGCTCGCTGCTGATCGGCACCGTCGGCCGCCCCGACCTGGTCGAACCGCGGCTGACCGAGGGCCTGGCCCGCGCCCAGCACGCCTCCGCCCACCGGCTCGCCGCCGCACTGCCCGACGCCACCGCGGTACTGCCCACCCACGGCTTCGGCAGCTTCTGCTCCTCCGGCCAGGCGGAGGGCGACAGCACGACCATCGGCCGGGAGCGCGTGGCCAACGACGCGCTCACCCGGGACGTCGACACCTTCGTCGCCGACCTGCTCGCGAGCCTGGACGACATCCCCGCGTACTACACCCACATGGGACCGGCCAACGCCGCCGGACCCGCGCCGGTCGACCTCACCCCGCCCGCCGTCGCCGACCCCGAGGAGATAGCCGCCCGGCTGGCCGCGGGGGAGTGGGTCGTCGACCTGCGCAACCGGGTGGCCTTCGCCGAAGGGCACGTCGCGGGATCGTTCAACTTCGAGGCCGAGGGCAAGCTCGCCACCTACCTCGCCTGGCTGGTGCCCTGGGGCAAGCCGGTGACGCTGCTCGCCGAGACGCCCGCGCAACTGGCCGACGCGCAGCGCGAGCTGGCCAGGGTCGGCATCGACCGCCCGGCCGCCGCGGCCACCGGCGGGCCGTCCGCCTGGCTCCGCCCCGGCGAGGAGCCCGCCTCCTTCCCGCGGGCCACCTTCGCGGACCTCGCCGAGCGGCACCCGGGAGAGGGCGTCGTCGTACTGGACGTGCGGCGCGACTCCGAACGTGCCGAGGGCTTCGTCAAGGGCTCGGTGCACATCCCCGTCCACCAGTTGCGCCGGCGGACCGACGAGGTCCCCGACGGCCAGGTGTGGGTGCACTGCGCGGGCGGCATGCGGGCCGCCGTGGCCGCCTCCCTGCTCGACGCGGTGGGCCGTGACGTGGTCGCGGTGGACGACGGGTTCGAGTCCGCGGAGAAGGCCGGACTCACCGTACGGACCGAACGGGAGGAGCAGTGCCGATGAGCCCGGTCCGCCGCGGTCCCGCCCGGATCACCGCCCCGGAGGCCGCCGCACGCACGGGCCACGCCCCGGCGGGCGGCGCGCCCGGCGGCGGATCCGGCGGCGCCGTGCTCGTGGACGTGAGGGAAGTGCGGGAATGGCGCGCGGGACACGCTCCCGGCGCGCTGCACCTCCCCCTGAGCGCGCTCGCCTCGGGCGCCGACGTGCCACCCGAGGCGCGCGGGCGGCTCCTGGTCGTCGTCTGCCGCTCCGGCAACCGCTCCCGGCAGGCCGCCGAGTTGCTGACCGCCCGAGGCGCCGACGCCGTCGACGTGATCGGCGGGATGCGGGACTGGGTACGGGCCGGACTGCCCGTGGTGGACCAGCGGGGCGAGGACGGCACGATCGCGTGAGTGCTCTGCTCCTCGCCCTGGCCGCCGGGGCCGTCATCGGCCTGGCGCTGGGCACCCTCGGGGGCGGCGGCAGCGTCCTGGCCGTCCCCGCCCTGATCTACCTGCTCGGCTTCACCCCGGTCGCGGCCACCACCGCGAGCCTGGTCATCGTCACCGTCACCTCCGCCACCGCGCTCGTCGCGCACGCCCGGGACGGCCATGTGCGCTGGCGAACCGGCCTGCTGTTCGCCGCCGCGGGCGTCGGCCCGGCCCTGCTCGGCGGCGCAGTCGCCGGACGGCTGCCGGACGCCGTGCTCACCGCCGCCTTCGCGCTGATCGCGGCGGTCGCAGCGGCCCGGATGCTGCGCCCGCGCCCGGCGCCCGAGGCGGACCGCCCGGTCCGGCCCGGCCGGGCGGCGGCCGCCGGCGCCGGACTCGGCGCGGTCACCGGCGTCCTCGGCGTCGGCGGCGGCTTCCTCGCCGTACCCGCCCTGGTGAGCGTGCTCTCCCTGCGCATGCGCGCGGCGGTGGGCACCAGCCTGCTGGTCATCACCGTCAACTCGCTGGCCGCGCTGGCGATGCGGGCCGGGACGGTCGATGGGCTGGACTGGGCGGTGATCGCGCCGTTCGCCGGCGCCGCGGTCCTCGCCGCGTGGGACGGCAAGCGGCTGGCCGCGAAGGTGTCCGGGCCGACGCTGCAGCGGATCTTCGCCGTGGTGCTGCTGGCGGTGGCGGCGTTCATGCTCATCGACGCGGTGGCCTGATGAGCGCCGACCGGCCGGCCCCCGTACCGGGCCGCGGGCGGCCCGCCCTCACGCCAGCGACAGGAACAGCTTCTCCATGCGGGCCCGCATCTGCGCGGGGTCCTGGCCGTTCGTCCGCCCCGCCTCGATGTCGGCCACGCACTTCTGCAGGCCGCTGGCGATGATGGCGAAACCGGCGCGGTCCAGGGCGCGGGAGGCGGCGGCGAGCTGCGTCACGACCTCCTCGCAGTCCCGCCCCTCCTCGATCATCCGGATCACCCCGGAGATCTGGCCCTGCGCCCGGCGCAACCGGTTCAGCACGGCCTTGAGGTCCGTGCCCTCGAGCTCCAGTTCCACGATCACTCCTTGCAAAATACCCCTGGGGGTACTGTACGTCCGTCCTCGGGACGACGTCGACCACCCCACCGACCGGAAAGGACCCGTTCTGCCGTGACCGTTCCCTCCACCCCCGTCTCCCTCGCCGTCGAGCAGGCGCGCACCAGGCTCGACGAGCTGACCGTCATCGACGTGCGCACGCCCGGCGAGTATGCCTCGGGACACCTCCCCGGCGCTCTCAACATCCCGCTGGACCGCGTCCGGCAGGCGCTGCCCGAGATCCGGCACGCGGCGGGGCGCGGCGAGGTCCTCGTCGTCTGCGCCTCGGGCGCCCGCTCGGCCAAGGCCTGCGTGTACCTGGCCCGGCACGGCGTCGGCGCCGCCACCCTCACCGGAGGCACCGGGGCCTGGGCGGCAGCGGGTCACGAGTTGCACCGGCCGACGGCCTGCGACACCTCGGCCGGCTGGAGCATGGAACGCCAAGTGCGCTTCACCGCCGGATCGTTGGTGCTGCTCGGTGTGGTGCTCGGACTGCTCGTCCACCCGGCTTTCCTGATCCTGTCGGCGGGGGTGGCGGGCGGACTGGTCTTCTCCGCGCTCACCGACACCTGCGGCATGGCCGTCCTGCTCGCGAAGCTCCCCCACAACCGGCCGCGCGCGGCCCGGCTCGACGCGACGCTCGAGACGCTGCGGAGCCGGTGAGACCGGCGGGGCGGCCGTCCGGCCGCCCCGCCGCGTCCGGCCGCCCCGGCTCCCACCGGGCCGGCGTTCCCGGCGATGCCGCCCTCCTGCGTGCCGGACCGGCCCCCGCATGCCGTCCCGTGCGGCGCGGACTCATTCCTCGGGGCCCTCCTCGTGTTCCAGCAGGTGCCCCATGCGGTCGCAGAACAGATGGCCGAACAGCGCGCCGCCGTAGACGACGAACCCCGCGCCGACCAGCCAGGACTCCACCACCAGGATGGTGCCGATGGCGCCGTAGCTGACCGCGTTGGTCACGATCAGCGGGGTGAACACCAGGAACGAGAAGGCCCGCAGGCCCACCAGGCCCACCATGGTGGCGACGGCGCCGGGGAGGAGGAGGCGCCAGCGGACCTGGTGGCCGAGCAGGAAGTGCGGGCCCCACCAGAAGAACAGCACGCCGATGCCCACGCTCAGCAGCATGCGGTAAGTCCCGTCGAACACGGTGCGGGTGAGCACCTGCACGTACAGGTACACCATGAGCGCGATCAGCCAGACGGCCTGCCGCCAGATCCGGTGCCACGGCCCGGCGGGCAGCCGCCACACCCGCTCGTAGCCGTTCTGCACGCTCGACGCGAAGGACACGCCGAACACCGCCAGCAGCACCAGACCCCACACGCTGGTGCTGCCGGCCACCTTGCGGGCCGGGCTGAAGACCTCGGAGAGCACGTCGGCGGACCGGCCGGACAGGTCCATGCCGTCCACCAGCCACAACGCGAACCCGCCGTGGTGCAGCGGATCGAGCGCGGCCACCACGATCAGCAACGGGGCGAGGGTGACCAGGGAGAGCGTGGCGAACCCCATCGCCCGGTGCATGAGCTCCAGCCGCTTGCCACGCCGGTAGAGCTCAGCGGCCCACCCCAGGTGTGTCGTCGGGCGGTCGGCGGACTCCTGCTCGCTCAACTCGGCCGCCGTGAGCGCCCGTCTTCGTGACCGGTGCCGCTCGACGCCGGGCCGGACGGGATGGGACGTGACATGGCGACGGCGCCTCCTCTCCGAGTCCCGGGTGACCGGCGCGCGGCCCGCGCATACCCATCATCGCGACCCGCCCGCCCGGCCGCACCCGGGCAGACGGGAAGGCGGTCGCAGCACTAGGTCGGATGGTCGCGGTGCACCGCGACCAGGGTCACGTCGTCGCCGAGGCCTCTGCCCACGTGCCGCCGCAGGTCGCTGTGGATGGCCTCGACCAGCGCCTGGGGCCTGAGCCGGGTCCAGCCGGGAAGCCGTTCGGCGAGGGGGTAGAAGTCGCCTGACCGGTTGCGGGCCTCGATGACACCGTCGGTGTACAGGAGCAGCGTGGCGCCGGCCGGGAAGTCCACCTCGTCCACGTGCGGGTGGTCACGGCCGAGATCCCCCAGCCCGAGGGGCGGCGCGGGGGATGCGGGATCGAGGGCGACGACCCGTCCGCCGTCGATGAGGAGGGGCGGCGGATGCCCGAGGTTGACCATGAACGTGGGGCCGTCACCGCTCTCCGGGATCTCCAGGACCACGGCGGTGACGAACTCCTCCAGGGCGAGGGACGTGCCGGGAGTGTCCGGTTGTGCCGCCGCCGCGTCCCACAGGTCCTTTCTGAAGTCCTCCTCGAGATCGGCGACCATGGCGCACAGCGGACCGCGCCGGCGCAGGGATCTGCGGAAGGCGCTCAGTACGTAACTCGCGGTCTCCAGCGCCGCCAGCCCCTTGCCGTGAGCGTCGCCGATCAGGATCCGCACCCGCCCTCCCACGTCCGCGACCGCGTACAGGTCTCCGCCGACGGCGGCGTCCTCGTCGGCCGCCAGATAGACCGACGCCAGCGCCAGATCACCCAGACGCGGTGGCAGCGGCTTCAGCAGCACACGCTGTGTCACCTCGGCGACCGCGCGGGTGCGCGCCAGTTCGTTCTCTCGGCGTACGCGTATCCAACTGGCCCCCACGGCACCCAGGCTGATCAGCACCAGCGTCGTGAACTGGACGTAGAAGTTCGTCCAGCCCACCAGCAGATGCACCTTCGCCGAGAACACCACGCAGACGATGGTCACCATGGTGACGGCCAGCACACCGGCCGGTGAGCAGAACGCCGCCGCCAGAGCGGGCGCACCCACCGTCAGCGGAGCCAGCCTGAAGCCGGAGCCCAGGGCCTTGTCCACCACCAGCAACACGACGGGCAACAGCATCAGCGCCCCGGCGATGAGCCGCGGGTGGGACCACATCACGGTCCAGTGCTCCGGGTCGCGGCTTCGACCGTGCAACGAGACCACCACCTCCCGGCGGCCCGCCGCACCTCCCGCCACCGTGCGAGAGACGGGAGCGGGCCGATCGCGCCGAGCCCCTCACGACACCGGCACTCCCATCGTCGCGCCGCTGAGGTGAACAGGCACACCGGGAGCACCGCCGCCCCTTCACGCCTCGCCGGCCGCGTACCGAGGCCCCTCCCGCCCGTGGACGAGAAGGACCCCCTTCGCGTGTGGTGAGGCTGTGCTTCCGCGGGCGCTGCCGATGCGGTGCCCGCGGAGGCCACGGCCGCGCCGCCCACCATGACGCCCGCAGCGAGGCCGGTGGCCGGCGCGTGTGTGAATCGACGTCGCACGACTGGCTCCCTTTCGCTTGGAAATCAGGTATGTTGCCCATTTTTCGTCGCCCTCCTGAGCGCCTGCATCAGGGCTGGTGGACGGTCCGGCTCCGGGCCGGCCCTCGGGTCCGTCCCGCCCCGTACAAAGCCGGGCGGCGGCTCGCCATACTGGACGAGGGCCTCCCCGCGGATCGGGCCGCGCCGGGACGGGCCAGGGGGCGGCCCGTACGGCGGGCACGGCCCGGAGAGGCGGGGTACACGGCGACGGGGGCGGCGCGAGATGTCGGAGACCATGCTGATCCAGGGCCGTTACCGGCTGCTCGACACGATCGGGCGCGGCGGCATGGGGGAGGTCTGGAAGGCGCGGGACGAGTCGCTGGGCCGCCATGTCGCGGTGAAGTGCCTCAAGCCGCTCGGCCGGCACCACGACCCGTCCTTCACCCGCGTGCTGCGCGAGCGGTTCCGGCGCGAGGCCCGGGTGGCCGCCGCGCTCCAGCACCGCGGGGTGACCGTGGTCCACGACTTCGGCGAGTCCGACGGCGTGCTCTACCTCGTGATGGAGATGCTCGACGGCCGCAACCTCGGACAACTGCTGGAGGACAACGGCCACCGGCCCCTGGCCGTGCCCGACATCGTCGAGATCGCCGAACAGGTCGCCGCCGCCCTCGCCTACACCCACCAACAGGGCATCGTGCACCGGGATCTGAAGCCGGCGAACATCATGCGCCTGACCGACGGCACGGTGAAGATCTGCGACTTCGGCATCGCCCGGCTCGGCCACGACATCGGCTTCACCGCCCGGCTGACCGGCACCGGCGTCGCCATGGGCACCCCGCACTACATGTCGCCGGAACAGATCGGCGGAACCGAGGTCGACCAGCGCAGCGACCTGTACTCGCTGGGCTGTGTGCTGTACGAACTCGCCACCGGGGTACCGCCGTTCGACTTCGACGACGCCTGGGCGATCCTCGTCGGCCACCGCGACACCCTGCCCGAGCCGCCGCGCCGCCACCGCGCCGAACTCCCCGAGTACCTGGAGCGGATCGTCCTCGACCTGCTGGCCAAACTGCCCGAGCAACGTCCCGATGACGCACACGAGTTGAGCCGCCGCATCATCGCCGGCCGCACGGCGGCGCCGCGGTACGCGCCCACGGTGGCCACCCCGCTCCCCTGGCCCCGCCCGTCCGAGCCGGCCGGTCGTGACGCCCGCCTGCCGTCGTGGACCCGGGGCATGACGACCGGTCACAACGCGGCAGGGGCGGGAGGACCGCGCATCGCACGCCCGGATGCGGCGGGCGGCCTGACCGGTGAGTGGACCCCGCGTCCCGCCGCCGACGGCTCCGCGGAGACCGGGCGGACGCCCGGCGGGCGGCCCGTCCCGCCGCCGGAGGCCGTCAGGGCGCTGGCCGACCGGCACCAGGCGGGCCTGAGCCTCGGCCGGCTCGGCCGCTGGGACGAGGCGGGCGAGGCGCACCGCGCGGTCGCCGACGAGCGCGCCCGCCTCCTGGGCCCCGAGCACCCCGACACCCTCGCCAGCCGCTACGAACTCGCCTTCAGCCTCAGCCGCACCGGGCGCGCCGCCGAGGCGCTGCGCGAGTACAAGCAGGTGGCCGAGGCGCGCATCAGGGCCCTCGGCTCCGACCACCCGGACACACTCGCCGCGCGCCAGGAGATGGCGTACGTGCTGGGCCGCCTGGGCCGCCACTTCGACGCGCACCAGGTGTACGCGGCGGTGCTCGCCGCGCGCGAGCGCATCATGGGCCCGGACCATCCCGACACCCTGCGCTGCCGGCACAACCTCGCCTTCAGCCTCAGCCGGCTCGGCCGCCTGGACGACTCCTACCGCATGGCCTGCCAGGTCGCCGCGGCCCGTGCCCGGGTGCTCGGGCCGCAGCACCCCGACACCCTGGTCACCAGGTTCGAAGTCGCCTACACGCTCGGTCAGTTGGGACGCTGGGCGGAGGCCCTGGAGACCTGCCGCGAGGTCGCCGAAGCACGCGCCCGGGTGCTCGGCTCCGACCACCCGGACACTCTGGCCGCCCGCTACGAGGTCGGCATCAGCCTGGGCCGGCTCGGCCGCAGCACGGAGGCGCTCCAGCTGTACCGCGCCCTGATCGACGACCGCACCCGGGTGCACGGCCCCACGCACCCCGAGACCCTGCGCGCCCGCCACGGTTTCGGGGTCAACCTCGGCCGGCTCGGCCGCTGGGAGGAGGCCCTCGCCGAGTCCCGCGACGTGTGCGCGATCCGCGCCCGCCTCCTCGGCTCCGACCACCCCGACACCCTCGTCAGCCGCCGCGAGGTCGCCGTGAGCCTCGGCTGGCTCGGCCGCTGGGCCGACGCGCTCACCGAGTACCGCGCCGTGGCCGACGCCCGCGAGCGCGTCCTGGGCGCCGGCCACCCCGACACCCTCTCCAGCCGCACCGACGAGGCCCACTGCCTGGAACAGCTCGGCCGTGGCGGGGAGGCCGTCGAGCTGTACCGCAGGGTCGCCGTCCTGCGCGGGCAGCGCGCGGCCGACGGGCCCTAGGGCCCGTCGGCCGACCGAGCCCTGGCCGAAGTGGATCACCACGTGTTACGAAGGACCATGAGCGCACACGAGGGACACGGGACGTACGACGCCGTCATCGTCGGCGGAGGGCACAACGGACTGGTCGCCGCCGCCTACCTGGCCCGGGCCGGATGGTCGGTGCTCGTGCTGGAGCGGCTGGACCACACCGGGGGCGCGGCCGTCTCCACCCGCCCGTTCGCCGGTGTGGACGCACGGCTGTCCCGCTACTCCTACCTGGTCAGCCTGCTGCCCCGGAAGATCGTCCAGGACCTGGGCCTGGACTTCCGGCTGCGCAGCCGCACGATCTCCTCGTACACGCCCGTCGAGCGCGCGGGGCGGCCCACCGGTCTGCTCGTGGGCGGCGGCGAGGAACGCACCCGCGAGGCGTTCGCCCGGCTCACCGGCTCCGACCGCGAGTGGGAGGCCTGGCAGCGCTTCTACGGCATGACCGGCCGCCTCGCCCGCCGGGTCTTCCCCACGCTCACCGAGCCGCTGCCCACCCGCGACGAACTGCGCCGCCGCGTCGACGACGAGGAGGCCTGGCGGATCCTGTTCGAGGAGCCGATCGGCGTCGCCGTCGAGGACCGCTTCGCCGACGACCTCGTACGCGGCGTGGTCCTCACCGACGGCCTCATCGGCACCTTCGCCGACGCCCACGACCCGTCCCTGGCACAGAACCGCTGCTTCCTGTACCACGTGATCGGCGGCGGCACCGGCGACTGGGACGTACCGGTCGGCGGCATGGGCGCCCTGACCGACGCCCTCGCCGCCGCGGCCCGCCGGGCCGGGGCCGTCATCGCCACCGGCCACGAGGCGGTACGGGTGGCGAGCGACGGGCGCGCCGCGGAGGTCACGTACCGCACCCGCGACGGCGAGGGCACCGTCGGCGCCCGGCACGTGCTGGTGAACGCCTCCCCGCAGGCCCTGGCCGTGCTGACCGGCGAGGAGCCGCCGGAGCCCGCCGAAGGCGCCCAGCTGAAGGTGAACATGCTGCTCAAGCGGCTGCCCAGGCTCCGCGACACCGCCGTCGACCCGCGCGAGGCTTTCGCCGGCACCTTCCACATCGCCGAGGGGTACCGGCAGCTCGCCGACGCCCACGCCCGGGCCGCCGCGGGCGAGCTGCCCGCCGCGCCGCCCTCCGAGATCTACTGCCACTCCCTGACCGACCCGACCATCCTCGGCCCCGACCTGGTCGAACAGGGCTACCAGACGCTCACCCTGTTCGGCCTGCACACGCCCGCCCGGCTCTTCGCGCGGGACAACGACGCCGTACGCGAGGAGCTGCTGAAGTCGACCCTCGCGCAACTCGACGCGCACCTCGCCGAACCGCTCGCCGACTGCCTGGCCACCGACGCCGACGGACGGCCCTGCATCGAGGCCAAGACCCCGCTGGACCTGGAGCGGGACCTGGGCCTGCCCGGCGGCAACATCTTCCACCGGGCGCTGAGCTGGCCGTACGCCCAAGAGGGCACCGGCCGCTGGGGCGTGGAGACCCGGCACGCCAACGTGCTGCTGTGCGGCGCGGGCGCGGTGCGCGGCGGCGGGGTCAGCGGAGTGCCCGGGCACAACGCCGCCATGGCGGTGCTCGAAGAGCGGGGCGCGGCCAGCAGTTGAAGACCCCCGATACGGCCGCCGACGCCCGCGAAGGCGGTCGGCGGCCGTTGTTGCACGTGAATCAGGCATGGAACGGCCAGGTGTCGATCTCCTCAGTCCGCGGAGGCCGTCCAGCCTTTCGCCTCGACCCGGGCCGAGTCCGCCGGGCGCGCCTCGTCGAACAGGACGGCGCGGCCGGTCTCCACCCGCTGGGCGTCGACGTAGGCGCCGCGGCCCACGTACAGGCGGTCGGTCGTGTACCGCCAGCGCAGAGTCAGCCGCTCGGCCGCCGGGAGGTCGGCCGTCAGCCCGTGCCAGACTCGGCCCGAGTAGCCGGTGGCGGTGCCCGCGGGGTGCCGCTCCGGCTCCTCGCCCCGGTGCGTGGTGGTGAACGGCACCGGCTGCCAGGTGGCGCCCCCGTCCGTCGTGCACTCCAGGACGAGCACGTCAGAGCCGGGCTCGGTGTCCCACCACAGGTCGCACCGCAGCCGGGCGCCGCCGGCGGAGGTGTCGAGCGCGGGGAGGGCCAGGGTCGCCGTCGTGGCGTTCGCCATCCCGGAGAACCACGCCGTGCGGCCCCGCGTCGGACGGACCGGCACGGCCCGTGCCAGGTCGTTGCCGGTGGCGACGCGCGGAGCCGAGCCGGAGCGCCAGTTGCGCACCGGGTGCACGGAGTTGCCGAGGACGACCAGGAACGAGTCGGTGGTCGGGTCGAGGACCAGCGACGTGCCCGTGAAGCCGGTGTGCCCCGCGGTGCGCGGAGTGGCCATCGCGCCCATGTACCAGTGCTGGTGGAGCTCGAAGCCCAGGCCGTGCTCGTTGCCGGGGAAGGCGGTGTTGAAGTCGGTGAACATCAGCTCCACCGACTCGGGCCGCAGGATGCGGGTACGCCCGTACGCGCCGCCGTTGAGCAGCGTACGGCCCAGGACCGCGAGGTCCCACGCGCAGGAGAACACGCCCGCGTGCCCCGCCACGCCGCCGAGGCTGAAGGCGTTCTCGTCGTGCACCTCGCCCCACACCAGACCGCGGTCCAGGCCCGACCAGGGCTTTCGGGCGTCCTCGGTGGCCGCGATCCGCGGCTTCCAGGAGGCGGGCGGGTTGTAGCGGGTGCGGTCGAGGCCGAGCGGCCCGGTGATCCGCTCGTGCAGCAGGGTGTCCAGCGCGCGCCCGGTGACCGCCTCCAGGACGAGCTGCATGGAGATCATGTTCAGGTCCGAGTACAGGTACGCGGTGCCGGGCGGGTTGATCGGCGCCTCGTTCCAGACGAGTTCCAGTTTCCGCTCGTACGTCGGCGCGCCGTACAGCGGGATCCAGGCCCGGAATCCCGAGGTGTGGGTGAGGAGTTGGCGGATGGTGACGTCCTGCTTGCCCGCGCGCCCGAAGTCCGGGAGGTAGGACGCGACCTTGCCCTCCAGTTCCAGCGTGCCCCGCTCGAGTTCCTGCACCGCGAGCATCGAGGTGAACAGCTTGGAGACCGAGGCCAGGTCGAAGACGGTGTCCCGGGTCATCGGGATCCGCTGGTCCGCCGGGAACTCCACGGCGGTGTCGGTCTTCTCGTCGTACGCCGAGTAGCGCACCGCCATGCCGATCGGCTCGTGCAGCGCCACGGTTGCGCCGCGCCCGGCGAGCAGCACGGCACCCGCGTACCAGGGGTGCGTGGGGGAGGGGCCGAGGAACGCCTCGGCATCCTCGACGAGTTGGCGCAGTGGGGCGGCGAGCAGACCGGCCCGCTCGGGGGATCCGTGCCGCAGGGTGGGGCTGCCGTTCGCCGGCGCGGCGGCGGCCGGGCCCGCGGGCAGGGCCGCGAGCGCGAAAGCTCCGCCCAATGCCAATGTTCCCAAGCCCAGTTGGCGGCGCGTCAGTCCGCCTGCTCCTCTGCCTGCCGCGTCGTCGGTCTTCATGAGGCCTCCCGCCCACCGTCTGAAAGTATCTTTCGGGGATGGTCGTGTGCGGTGAAACTTTCGTGTCAGGCGGGGGCTGTGTCAACGGTGCGTGCGCGCTCGAAAGGATCTGACTGGACGTCAACAGCGCCTGAACGAGAGGTGCCACGGAGGTTCTTGACCTCCCGCCGCGCCGGACCCAGGATCATCTGTCATGACGCCTGGACACGGCAGCACGGTCGACGGAGTCCTGCGGCGCAGCGCCCGCCGCACCCCGGCACGCGTCGCCGTCGAGTACGGCGAGCGCTTCTGGACGTACGCCGAACTCGACGACGCCGTCTCCCGCGCGGCGAACGTCCTGCTCGGCCAGGGCCTCGCCCCCGGCGACCGGGTCGGCGCCTACGGCCACAACTCGGACGCCTACCTGATCGGCTTCCTCGCCTGCGCCCGCGCGGGCCTGGTGCACGTGCCCGTCAACCAGAGCCTCACCGGCGACGACCTCGCCTACATCGTCGGCCAGTCGAGCAGCGCCCTGGTCCTCACCGACCCGGACCTGGCCGGACGACTCCCGGACGCCGCAAGGGTGTTGCCCCTGCGTGACGCCGGGGACTCGCTGCTCGCCCGGCTGCCGTCCACACCGCCGTACGACGGCCCCGAGCCGCGCTCCGAGGACCTCGTGCAGTTGCTGTACACCTCGGGCACCACCGCCCTGCCCAAGGGCGCGATGATGACCCACCGGGCGCTGGTCCACGAGTACCTGAGCGCGATCACCGCGCTCGACCTCGGCGCGGGGGACCGCCCCGTCCACGCGCTGCCCCTCTACCACTCGGCGCAGATGCACGTGTTCCTGCTGCCGTACCTCGCCGTGGGCGCGACGAACATCGTCCTCGACGCGCCCGACGGCGACCGGATCCTCGACCTGGTCGAGGCAGGACGCGCGGACAGCCTGTTCGCCCCGCCCACGGTCTGGATCGGGCTGGCCAACCGCCCCGACTTCGCCACCCGAGACCTCGGCGGACTGCGGAAGGCGTACTACGGCGCGTCGATCATGCCGGTGCCGGTCCTGGAGCGCCTCCGGGAGCGCCTGCCGGAACTCGCCTTCTACAACTGCTTCGGCCAGAGCGAGATCGGCCCCCTGGCCATGGTGCTCGGACCCGACGAGCACAAGGGCCGCATGGACTCCTGCGGCCGGCCGGTGCTCTTCGTGGACGCCCGCGTCGTCGACGAGGACGGCAGGGACGTTCCCGACGGCACACCCGGCGAAGTCGTCTACCGCTCACCGCAGTTGTGCCAGGGCTACTGGCGCAGGCCCGAGGAGACCGCGGAGGCGTTCCGCGAGGGCTGGTTCCGCTCGGGCGACCTCGCCGTGCGCGACCCGCACGGGTACTACACGGTCGTCGACCGGGTGAAGGACGTCATCAACTCCGGTGGCGTACTGGTGGCTTCGCGCCAGGTCGAGGACGTCCTGTACGCTCACCCGCAGGTCGCCGAGGCGGCCGTGGTCGGCCTTCCCGACGAGCGGTGGATCGAGGCCGTCACCGCGTTCGTCGTCCCCTGTGGCGAGGTCACCGAGGCCGATCTGATCGCCCACGCCCGTGAGAAGCTGGCGTCGTTCAAGACCCCCAAGAAAGTGATCTTCGTGGAGGCACTGCCGCGCAACGCCAGCGGGAAGATCCTCAAGAGGGAGCTGCGCGACCGGTTCGGCGCACGGTGACGGCGTATCCGTCGGCGGAGGCCGCCCCCGGCGTTCCCGCGCTGACCCTGCGCCCCTGGTGCGCTGCGGACGCCGCCGACCTGGTGGAGGCGTACCGGGACGAGACACTGCGCCGCTGGGGCGGTCCGGCCGTGGACGACGAGACCGGCGCGGCCCGGTGGATCCGGGAGCGGCAACGGGACTGGGAGGCGGGGGACCGCTTCGCGTTCGCCGTCCTGGAGGCCCAGGGCCCCGAGGGCTGGGAGGGGCCCGAGGGGCGCGAGCGGTTGGTGGGCCACGCCGTCGTCAAGGTCGTCCGCCCCGGCGCCCCGTCCGCCGAGGTGGGCTACTGGACCGCGGCGCACGCGCGCGGCAGGGGAGTGGCACCCCGGGCCCTGCTGGCCCTGACCGACTGGGCCTTCGCCAGGTTCGCGGACGGGGGGCTGACCCGGCTGGAGCTGCTGCATCAGGTGGACAACACGGCCTCCTGCCGGGTCGCGCGGAAATGCGGCTACGAGCAGGCCGGGATCCTGCCGGCGGCACCGCCCGACTACCCGCTCGACGGCCATCTGCACATCCGCGCACGGCTCCCCGACCCGGCCTGACGCCCCTCCTGAAAAGTCCCCCTCACGTGGCCTGTTGACGCCGGGACTCGATGGCTAGGCTGACCCGCGGACGACGATTGGGGAGGAGCACGGACGTGGCCGAGACAACTGTCCAGCAGCACCCGCTCGCGGGATGGGACAAGCCGGAACTGGATCTGAGCAGCGCGCAGTGGCAGTCCAGCAGCGGCGGGCTGGGAGATGTCCAGATCGCCTTCGTCGAGGGATTCATCGCGATGCGCAACGGCGGCAGCCCGGAAAGCCCCTCCCTGATCTTCACCCCCGCGGAGTGGGGCGCGTTCATGTCAGGGGCGCGGCACGGGGAGTTCGATCTCACCTGACCGGGCGCGGACAGGGGGTGTTTCCCCTCGTGTTCGGGGACAGGGGACCTTGAAAGCCCCGTAGGGGTCGGCGGCCGAGTGACGCCGGGCCCGCGGGGAGGTCGCCATCCGGAGGAGAGGAACTCATGAGCACCCCACCGGTCGTCGCCGCCGTCGACGGCTCCGACGACAGCCTGCGCGCCCTGGACTGGGCCCTCGACGCCGCCCGGCGGCGCGGGGCGCCCCTGCGGGCGGTCCACGTCCGTCAGTACGCGGCCCTGGCCCAGCCCGACGTCCTCGTCGCCGGACCGCCCGGCGACGACGGGGATCCGGTGCTCGACCAGGCACGCGCCCACCTGGGCGAGCGCACCTCCGGGACGGAGGTCGAGTACGCCGGTCTTGACGGGTTTCCGGGCGCGCTGCTGCCCGAACTCGGTGCCAGCGCACAGCTGTTGGTACTCGGCTCACGGGGGCGCGGCGGCTTCGCCAGCCTGCTGCTCGGCTCCAGCAGCCTGGCCGCGGCCCGCGACGCCGAGTGCCCGGTCGTCGTGGTGCCCCGGCCCGGCCGCGAGGTCCACGGTGAGACGGCGGCCGGCCCGGGGCCGCGGGTGGTCGTCGGCGTCAACGCCGACAGCCCCGACGAGGCCTTGCTCGACTTCGCCGTCACGGAGGCCGCCCTGCGCGGGGCCCGGCTCCAGGTGGTCGCCGCCTACCCGTGGCCGCCCCCGGCCTGGGCGGCCCCGGCGGAAATCACCACGTTCATGGTCGACCAGGACGCCGTGGAGAACGAGACCCGGACCCTGACCGAGGGCTTCCTCGCCCCGCACCGCGCCCGCCACCCCGACGTGCTCGCCGAGCCCCACGTGGCGCCCGGCGACGCGGCCGGTCTTCTGGTCGCCGCCTCCCGTGACGCCGAACTGGTCGTGGTCGGCCGTCACCGCCGGCGCCTGCTGGCACCGGCCCGCATGATGGGCTCCGTCACCCAGGCCGTCCTGCTGCACGCGGCGAGCCCGATCGCGGTCATCCCCCCGTCACCGCCAGAGGAGTGACGACGGCCGTTCGGGCGACGGCTGGTGGGGGTGACGCTGGTCACCGGGGAGTACGACAGGTTTCTGTCGCAAGGTGATGGCGCGGTCGCGGTCTAGGCCCTGTCGTCACATTCCCGCCTGCCCCGCGACGCCTGGCACGCACTCTCGCCACACCGGGCGAAAGCCCAAGTACGTCCAGTACGAGGAC
>NZ_JBIVPK010000026.1:0-122572 GCF_044754605.1 Streptomyces sp. NPDC093064 | reverse complement strand
CACCCAGGGACGGGACACCTGGCACAACACCCTCGCCACGGCCATCGCCGAAGGCGACGCCGACAAGGCCACCACCGCCTCACTGGCCCTGCTGCAGAACGGCCCGGCGGCGACCCGGTATCGCTGACGCCGCGTCACATCGGAATGACCGAGGAGAACATGAGCTGATCCGCGCACGGGCCGACCGCCTGCTCGGCCCAGATGGTCTTCCCCCGCTGGCTGTAACGGCTGCCCCAGCGGGTGCTGAGCTGGGCCACGAGGAACAGGCCCCGGCCTCCTTCGTCGGTGGTGTGGGCCCGACGCAGGCGGGGCTGGGTGTTGCTCGGGTCGCTGACCTCGCAGACCAGGACGTCCTCGTGGATCAGCCGCAGTCCGATGGGGCCGCCGGCGTAGCGAACGGCGTTGGTGACCAGTTCGCTGACCACGAGCTCGGTGCTGAAGGCGATGTCGTCGAGCCCCCACGCGGCCAGCTGGCGGGTGGTGGCATCCCGGGCGTCGGACACGCTGGCGGGGTCCGCGGGGAACTCCCAGTTGGCGACGGACTCCGCGGGGACCGCGCGGGTGCGGACGAGCAGCAGCGCGATGTCGTCCCTGGGCGGATGGTCGTCGAGGCCGGCGAGGAGCGCTCGGCCGATCTCGGCCAGCGGCCGGTCGGGGCGGCAGTGGGCGGCGAGGCGGTCGGTCAGCCGTCGCAGTCCGGCGTCGGTGTCGCCGTCGTCGCCCTTGATCAGTCCGTCGGTGTACAGGGCGAGGACGCTGCCGGGCGCCAGATCGAGCGTGGCGGTCTCGAAGGGCATGCCGCCGACGCCCAGGGGCGGGCCGGGAGAGAGGTCCACGGGTCGGGCGGTGCCGTCGCAGGGGGAGACGACGGGCACCGGATGTCCGGCGCTGGCGAGGGCGCAGCGGCGGGCGACCGGATCGTAGAGGGCGTACAGGCAGGTGGCGCCGACGGTGTCCCGGTTCTCGGGGGCGGCCTCGCCCGCGAGTCGCTGCACCAGGTCGTCGAGGTGGGTGAGCAGTTCGTCGCAGTCGAGTTCCAGGTCGGCCAGGGTCTGCACGGCGGTGCGCAGCCGGCCCATGGTGGCGGTGGCGTGCAGGCCGTGACCGACGACGTCGCCGACGACGAACGCGGCCCGCAGCGAGGGCAGCGAGAGGACGTCGAACCAGTCGCCGCTGATCTCCGCTCCGCCGCCCGCGGGCCGGTAGACGCCGATGGTCTCGGCGGCCGGGGTCTCGGTGGTCGCGCGAGGAAGGAGGCGCCTTTGGAGCGCGACGGCGGCACGGTGCTCCCGTGTGTAGCGGCGGGCGTTGTCGACGCTGAGCGCGGCCCTGGACGCGATCTTCTTCAGCAGGTCCGCCTCGTCCTCGTCGAAGGGCTCCCCCTGCTCGTTGCGGCTGATCCCGACGACTCCGAGCACCGTGCCGCGCGCGAACAGCGGTGCCACGGCGAGCCAACGCGCGTTCTCCGGCACCAGCAACTCGATCAGGTGCGGTTCGCCGAACATGGCGCTGATCGTCTCGCTGTCGACGACGATGACGTCGCCGCGCTGGACCGCGAGCAGGGTGGGAATGTCCGGTTGCCGGGGCGCCGCCGCGCCCTTCTGCAGCAGACGGGAGGGCCACGTCCCGTCGGCCGAGGCGACCGCGACCCGTCGCCAGCTCAGCCAGGCGCCGCCGAGCACGTTGGCGGGCTCGTCCCCCTCGATGACGGGGTCCGCCAGCTCCACCCAGGCGAGGTCCCCGAGCGCGGGAACGAGGACGTCGACCAGGTCCTGCGCGGTGCGCGCGACGTCCAGTGAGCCGCCGATGCGGGTGGAGGCGTCACGGAGCAGGTCCAGGTGGTCCCGGGTCCGCTTCTGCTCGGTGATGTCGGTGACCAGCGTGACGACGCCCGCGGGCTTCCCCTGCGCGTCCTCCAGCCGGAAGGCGGACAGGGAGAGCGTCCGGTGCCGCCCGGGAAGGAGCGGCGAGCGCACGTCCTGTGCCTCCCCGATCAGCGGTGTGCCCGTCTCCAGCACCCGGCGCAGGGCCGCCTCCGCGGCTTCGGCGTTCCTGGCGTTGGCCACGTCCCTCATCTCCACGCCGGCGGCGCCGGGAGGTCCGCCGAGCGTCTCGAGGGTGATGTTGGTCCGTACGAGGGCCAGGTCCGTGTCGCGGAGGGTGACCCCCATCCGCGCCTGGGCGAAGAGCGCGCGCAACAGGGACAGGCCCTGTTCCCGATCGGTCGTGCCGGCCGCGGGGGCGGCCAGGGCGAGCAACTCGGAGGATCCCTCCAGGCGCACGATCCGGAAGTCGACCTCCACGGCACGGCCTGAGCGGTGCCGCAGCCGGGTCCGGCCGGCGGCCGGAAACCCGTCCGCGTCGAGCGCGCAGTGGTGCGGCTCGTCGGGGGCATCGGCGAGAAGCTCCCCGACCGGGCGGCCGCAGACGTGCTGGGCCGGGTGGCCCAGGAGGTCGGCCGCCGCGCGGGACCACCGCACGACGGTCCCGGCTTCGTCGAGCACGGCGGCTGCCACGGCGCCGAGGGCAAGGGCGCCGGCGGGGTCGAACCCGTTCATCTCGCTCCTCGCTGGCGGTCGAGCCGCCCGACAGGCTCGTCCCCATTATCGGCGATTTCGGGCAGCCCGCGCCTCCACTCCCCCGCCCGGCGTCCCTGGTCCGGAACGGGGTAGTCGGCCCCGGAGGCGCCACACACGGCGACGGCCGGGCCGGCCGGGTGCACGCCCCTTGCCGCCCCGGCCACCGCCGTCCAGCGAGCCGTCGGAAGCCGCCCTCAGATCGCCGCCGCGGCGCTCACGCGTCCCCTTCGTCGCCGCCTTCGAGGATCGCCAGCGCGGCGCTGGTCGCGGCGACCGGGTCGCCGGCGCTCACCGCCTCCAACAGAGCGCTGTGGAACAGGTCCTCGCCGGCCTCGTCCATGCACCGGCCGGCCTTGACGGTCTCCCGCAGGGCGTCGCTCATGTTCCGGTACAGGTCCCGGAGCAGCGGGTTGTGCGCGGCCTCCGCGACACACAGGTGGAAGTCGACGTCGGCGTCGGTGAACGCGTCCAGGTCGGCGGCCCGCCCCGCGGCGGTGCGCCGGTCCATGGCCTGGCGGAGCGCAGTGAGGTCCTCCTCGGTCCGCGCGGTGGCGGCCAACCGGGCCGCGACGATGTCCAGGCCGCGCCGCACGTCGAGGATGTCGCCGGCCGTCACGCCGCCGAGGTGACGGCGGAGCGCGACCTGGCCCTCGTCGGTGGCGGTCACGTAGGTGCCGGCGCCCTGGCGGGTGCTCAGCAGTCCGGAGTGCACCAGCACGCGGACGGCTTCGCGGACCGAGAGCCGGCTCACGCCGAGAGACTCGGCGAGCTGGCCCTCCGGCGGGATCCGTTCGCCGACCTGCCACGCGCCCCGGGCGATCTCCGCGCGTAGCTCACTGATCACGGTGTCGACGATCGACACGCGCCCCACCGTTTCCATCCGGCCCCCTTCTCGGTCATCCGACGACGTCAGAACCCTAGGAAGCCCCAGAGCCCAGGTCCAGCCCTCGGCCCCGCCCCCGGGAGTCTTCCGGCCACCCACATGCCATCCGGCCCGGGTGCCTTCCGGCCCGGGACCGGGCAGCCGCGGCCTCCGCCGGCCGGCTCGCGCGGACTCCGGGAAGATGCACTGGTTTCCCGTCCGTCCCGCCGCCGCCGAGCGCGTTCTCAAGCTATCGCGGCAACTGCCTGCGATGGGGCGAGGCGACGTCGCGGCTGGTGGCCAGGTGCTTCATGACCAGCTCCTCGACCCTCGGCACGTCCCGGTTCTCGATCGCCTCGTACAGCGCCTCGTGCTCCTTCGCGACGGTCACGAGGTCGTCGTGCTGGGCCAGCAGCCAGCGCATACGGCTTCGGAGCGTGGTACCCAGCTCGTTCAGCAACTCGTTGGCGGCCATCGCCGTCACGGTCTCGTGGAAGTCGGCCGCGGCACGCCGCGCCTTGACGGCGTCTCCCTGGCGCGCCGCTTCGAGCTCGGAGTCCAGGTCCGCGCGCAGCTTCTCCAGGCCGGCGCGGTTGCGCCGCTGAGCCGCGAGCCGGAACGTCAGCGTCTCCAGGGCGGTGCGGACCTCGTCGAGGTCGGAGATGTCGGTGGAGGTGAACTCGCGCACGACGGCCCAGGTGCGCGGGCGCGGTGTGACCAGTCCCTCCGCCACCAGCGCCTTCAGAGCCTCGCGGACCGGGAGTCGGCTCACCCCGAGTTCGGCGGCGAGTTCCCGTTCGACGAGTTTGCTGCCTGGCCGACGGTCACCGTCGAGGATCTGGTCGCGCAGCTGTCGCGTGACGCGTTCGGACTCGGACTCAAAACCCTCGGACCCTGGCATGGGCCTCATTCTCGCAGGTCCACGCCACCCGTCTGCCGCATACCGGCACGTCCGTCCGGCCCGGGGCGGCGGGTCAGCATGAGCACGGTCGAAGGCGGTTACAGATGACTACTGACGCACGTGGACCAATTCCGGGATCCTGCCCTTTACCTGGCAAAACACCGGTCTGAAGCCGAGCTGGTCGGAGTGAGGGGCGAACCGTGTTCTACTACCTGCTCAAATACGTTCTGCTGGGACCGCTGCTCAGATTGGTCTTCCGGCCCCGTATCGAGGGGCTGGAGCACGTGCCGGCCTCGGGAGCGGCCATCGTCGCGGGCAACCACCTGTCGTTCTCGGACCACTTCCTGATGCCCGCGATCCTGAAACGGCGGATCACCTTCCTGGCCAAGGCCGAGTACTTCACGGGCCCGGGCATCAAGGGCCGGCTCACCGCGGCCTTCTTCCGCAGCGCGGGGCAGATCCCGGTGGACCGCTCGGGCAAGGAGGCCGGGCAGGCCGCGATCCGGGAGGGGCTCGGGGTGCTGCGCAAGGGCGAGCTGCTCGGCATCTACCCGGAGGGCACCCGGTCGCACGACGGCCGTCTGTACAAGGGCAAGGTCGGCGTCGCGGTCATGGCGCTCAAGGCCGGGGTGCCGGTCGTTCCGTGCGCGATGATCGGCACGTTCGAGGCCCAGCCGCCCGGGAAGACCGTCCCGCGCCCGCACCCGATCGTGATCCGCTTCGGCAAGCCGCTGGACTTCTCCCGCTACGCGGGCATGGAGAACGAGAAGGCGATCCTGCGCGCCGCCACCGACGAGATCATGTACGCCATCCTGTCGCTGTCCGAGCAGGAGTACGTCGACCAGTACGCGGCCGTGGCCAAGGCGGCGCAGGACGAGGCGAAGGGCGACAGGCGCAGGTTCCCGCGCGCGCCGCTCACCTGACGCCGCGGGGCACGCCGTACACGCGAGAGGGGCGGCCGGGCATCCGGCCGCCCCTCGTCGTCACCTTCCGCCGATCGCTACGCCTTCGGCGTGGCGTGCGGTGCGCAGGTCACGTCCGCAGTGTCGACCTTGCCGGTGAGCAGGTAGGTGTCCACCCGGTCGTTGATGCACGGGTTGGCCAGGCCGGTGACGCCGTGGGAGCCCGCGTCCTTCTCCGTGATCAGACGGGAGCCCGCGAAGCGCTTGTGCAGCTCGACGGCGCCCGCGTACGGGGTGGCGGCGTCGCGCGTGGACTGCACGATCAGCACCTGCGGCAGGCCCTTGCCGGTCTTCACGTCCACCGGGTTCTGCTGCTTGACGGGCCACGTGGCGCACGGCAGGTTCATCCACGCGTTGGCCCACGTCATGAACGGGGCGGTCTTGTGGAGCCGCGTGTTGTCCCGGTCCCACGTCTGCCAGTTGGTGGGCCACTTGGCGTCGGTGCACTCCACGGCGGTGTAGACGGCGTTGCCGTTCTCCGAGGAGATGTTGCCCGCGATGTCGGACATGTCCGGGGCGGCGGCGTCGATCAGCGCCTGGGTGTCACCGGCGACGTACTTGCTGAACACCCTCGCCACCGGCGCCCACGACGAGTCGTAGTACGGCGCGCTCTGGAAGAAGGAGATCAGCTCGTTGGGGCCGACGACCCCGCCGATGGGGCTCTTCTTGGCGGTGGCGCGCAGCTTCAGCCACTGCTCCTGGACGGCGTCGCGGGTGGCGCCCAGGTGGTAGGTGGCGTCGTTCGCGGCGACCCAGTCCTGCCAGTCCTTCCAGCGGCCCTCGAAGGCGGTGTCCTGGTTCAGGTTGGCCTGGTACCAGATGTTCTCGCGCGCCGGGTTGACCACGCTGTCGACGACCATCCGGCGCACGTGGCCCGGGAACATGGTGCCGTAGACGGCGCCGAGGTAGGTGCCGTAGGAGACGCCGAGGAAGTTGAGCTTCTGCTCGCCGAGCGCGGCGCGGATGACGTCCAGGTCGCGGACCGTGTTCGCGGTGGTCATCGACTGGAGCATGGCGCCGCCGGTGCGCTCGTAGCAGCCCTGCGCGTACTCGCGGGCCAGCTTGCGCTGGATGCTCTTGTCGGCCTCGGAGTCGGGCACCGGGTCCATCCCGGACCCCTGGGCGAACTTCTGCGGGTCCGCGCAGGAGATGGGCGCCGAGTGACCGACACCGCGCGGGTCGAAGCCGACGAAGTCGTAGGCCTTCGCGACGTTGGCCCAGATGACGTTCTTGTTGGTGACCCGGGTCGGGAAGCGCAGGCCCGAACCGCCGGGGCCGCCCGGGTTGTAGACGAGGGCGCCCTGGCGCTCCTCCTTGGTGCCGGTGTTGCCGATCCGGTCGACGGCCAGCTTGATCTGCTTGCCGTACGGGTCGGCGTAGTCGAGCGGCACCGAGACGTATCCGCACTGGATGGGCTTGACCAGCCCCCAGTCGGCGGGACAGTCCTGCCAGTCGATGCCGGCCTTCGCGGCACGCTCCGCGGCGATCGCCGCGCCGCGTGTCTCGCGGTCCTGGCCCTGGCCGTTGTTCGCTCCGGCTGCGGGCGTCGCCACAGCGCCGGCTATCAGGGTCGCCGTGACCAGCGCGCCGGCCGAACCGAGCGCCAGCGCACGGCTCTTGGGTCTCATGTCCCTCAAGTGGGACCTCCCCGTACATCGTTGCGAATTGGGTACGGGGATCCTTGCTGCTGTGAGGTCCCTGAGAACAGGGGTCGTTGACCTTCTTTGCCAATCCGATAAGCGGCGCGGCGTGTCCCGCTGAGCGGAGTACCAAGGGGCTCGGCAACGGCCTGGAGCCCTGGGGCTGTTCGCCACTCACCCGGCCGTCGGAGCGCGCCGCCGTGCGGCGTGACAGCGGGGCGGGGCCCTCACGGGCCCCGCAGGGAATTCAACTGCCCCTTCGGGCAGTGCAGTTCAGACTTGCCGGCAACGCGGAACACGCGCCGCCCCGGGCCTCACCCGCTAGCGGACCTCCGGCCCCCGATGGTCCGCCGTGATGCCGAAGCGCTGCTGCTCAGAAGGGGCGAACGGGACGTCGCGGACCTGCGAGACGGCGCCGACCACCGTGTCCCCGGCAGGCTCCGCGAGCTGCTCGAGTCGCTCCAGATCGGCGGCGGAGACCAGGGCGACGAGCGGCTTGCCGTGCCGCGTGACGACCACGCGCTCGCCGCCGTACACCACCCGGTTGATCAGGTCGGCGAGCTCAGCCCTGGCTTGCGTCACCGGAATCTCGTAGGCCATACCCCCACCCTACGGGGCGTTCGCGCCGCTCTCAGGGCTGCGACCGCCCGCCGGAGAAGCACGCGGAGTACCGCCCCAGCGCCCGCCTCAGCTGCTCCATCTCGATGTCGGGCAGAGCACCGCCCTGGGCGAACTTCAGCACGTGCTCGGCCACCGCGCGCAGCTTGGTGTTGGACCGCTGGGAGACCTCCCGCAGGACCTGCCAGGCGTCCTCGGGCGGGATCCGCCCGAAGGCCACCACGGCGCCGATCGCCTGGTCGATGACCGCGTGCGAGGTGAGGGCCCGCTGGAGCTGCTCGATCTCCTGGTGCAGCCGCTCGTGCTCCGGCACCGGATCGGTGGCGGAGAGCGGCGGGAGAGGGTGCCGCTCGGACATCGCGAAGAACACCATGACCAGTCCCCTGGGTCGTCGAGCACCCGTGCTTCCAGCTTCACCCAGGAGGACGCCGTGCACGACCCGGGACCGTTCCCGCACCCGGCCCCGGAAAGCTCGCCGCGACTTACGTACGTCCTGTACATTTTTTACAGAGACTGCTCCGACCGGAGACGGCACCGCCGCATGGAGGGGTGTGCCATGGCGCGATCGTCCGCCCGCTACGTCCTGCCGGAGTTCACCGAGATCACCAGTGCCGGCCGACGGTCCCTGGATCCGTACGCGAAACTGCTCGAGGAGCGGATCGTCCTCCTCGGCACACCGATCGACGACACCGCGGCGAACGACGTGATCGCGCAGTTCGTCCACCTGGAGCACCGGACGCCCGACCGGGACATCTCGCTCTACATCAACTCCCCCGGCGGCTCGTTCAGCGCGACGCTGGCCGTCCACGACACGATGCGGTACGTGTCCTGCGACGTGGAGACGATCTGCCTGGGCCAGGCCGTCGCGTCCGCGGCGGTGCTACTGGCCGCGGGCACCCCGGGCAAGCGGTACGCGCTGCCCGGGGTGCCCGCGTGGTGCTGCGGCAGCCGTCGCTGCCCGAGCCGGTCGAGGGCCAGGCGTCCGACCTGGCGATCCAGGCGGACGAGCTGACGCGGGTGCGCGCCCGCGTGGAGGAACTGCTCGCGCGGAGCACCGGGCGGTCCGCGCGGCAGGTGCGGACCGACCTGGAGCGGGAGCAGACGCTGGACGCACAAGAGGCCCTGAGATATGAGCTGATTGACCGAATCATCCCGAACCGCGGGGCCACGCACACCGCGCCGGACGCGGGGTGAGCCGCCGATGCTGCCACCCGAGCTGCCGCCCCTGCCGGCGCTGACCCGCGCCGAGGCGGAGCTGATCGACCGTTACCTGGAGGCGGCCGACCTGCTGGGCCGCGCCAACCCGGGACGGCCCGGAGACACCTACCGGGCTCTGAGGGCTGCCCAGGCGCTCGTCGGCAGAGCAGTGGAGCTGCGGGACACGCTGGCGCTGATGCACCGGCGGGGCGAGACCGAGCTGCATGCGGACACTCCGGCCCGGGCGCTGCGGGTGCTGGACGGCGAGCGGCGCACGGCCCGCGTCACCCTGCCTCCCGACTGCGGAAGTTGACGTCATCCACAGCCGCGGTCTCGGCGGGCGAAGGGGCCCATCTGTCTGGACACGGGGGGAAATCACCCCGAATGACCGACCGCCTTTCGGTGTAGGTTCAGCTCCCTTTTCGGGACCGCCGCAGTTGCGCAACACGCCTCCCCGGATGGCGGAATGAGGTGCTCCGGTGCTGGTCCGGGGGTCGTCGCGGGAGGGGGCAGCCGTTCGATCGCGAGGGTGTCCACCCGAACGGGCGCGTGGTGAGTAACAACACAAACACGCGGTTCCGTTGGGATTTTCGGACATCCGTAGGTGAAGATCCCTGTCTGACGACAAGCCCCCGCCACAACGGCGGGGCGGTCCGGGCGGACGCCGAGTCCTGCCGCCGCCCGGATGACCGGTCGACAGGAGTGGATCGGCAGGAGTGGAGGACCCAAGCACGACGGGTCGCCGGAACGGTCACGCCATGGCCGGTCCGAGCAGCCCTTGGGGTGAAGCCGCGACAACGCGGCCGGGCAACTTCGCCAGCCCGAATCCGACAGGTCATCCTTCACAGGCGGCTGACGAAGGGTTGCGCATGACTGCGCTCAATCGTGTCCCGTCGCTGATGGCCCGGGCCGGTACGGCCTCGGCCCTGACCCTGGCCGCCGTGGGCGGCTCGATCGTGGTCCCGGGTGTGGCCTCCGAAGCCTCGGCCGCGACGACCGCGAACACGGTGCTGCGGATCGCGGCGTCCAAGCAGGGGTCGCCCTACCAGTGGGGCGCCACGGGGCCGCGGAGGTTCGACTGCTCCGGGCTCACGCTGTACTCGTTCAAGAGGGCGGGCAAGACGCTGCCCCGCACGGCCGCACAGCAGTACAACAAGAGCCGGCACATCTCCGCGGGCAGCCGCCGAGCCGGGGACCTGGTGTTCTTCCACTCGGGCTCGAACGTGTACCACGTGGGCATCTACGCCGGCAAGGGCAAGATCTGGCACGCCCCGAAGACCGGGGACGTGGTGAAGCTCCAGAAGATCTGGACGAAGAGCGTCTGGTACGGCCGGGTGCGCTGATCCGGCCGCGGTGCGGTGCGGTGGCGGAGCTTCGACTCGTCACCGCACGTTCCTACGGTTCCTGACCCGCGGCCGTCACCCGGCGGGCGGGAACCGACCACGGAAGTTCGATGCAGACCGTCTTGCCGCCCTCCCGGGTCGGCCGCACGGTCAGACTGCCGCCGCACTCGGCGGTGAGCCACCGGATGATCACCATGCCCCGGCCGTTGTCCTGCTGGACGGCGGCCGGCAGGCGTTTCGGGAACCGGGGGTGGCTGTCGGTGACCCCGATGTGCAGTCGTTCGTCTCGCACGAGGACAAGGTCCACCGTGAAGGTGGGTGACTGCCCGAAAGTGTGCTGTACGGCGTTGGTGGCGAGTTCGGAGACGATGAGCCGGACCGTCTCGGCGGTGTCCGCGGCCGGCGGCAGGCCCCACTCCGCGAGCGTGCCGGCCACATAGGCACGGGCCGCGTAGACCGAGGCGGGATCGCTCGGCAGAGTGACGGATGCTTCCAGATGGTCTGCCATGGCGACGTCGTCCCTTTCCCACGGGGCCGGAGTCCGACACTGAGCGGATGATTCGAGTACGGTCCCGCACTGGTGCTTCGCCGTCAGACTGCCATCAGCACTCCGGTCTCGGTGGCGATCCACCGAGATATGCATATATCTGTCGCTCGATGCGGTGAACTCTGCGACGGCAGACCGTATCCGGAGCGGGTCGCGTGGAGCGTTCAGAGGGAGCGAGGGAGTAGCCCATGCAACACGGTCCCGAGGTGCGCCGGCGGAAGCTGGGCGCCGAACTGCGCGCCCTGCGCACCGGCGCGGGTCTCACCAGCGGTGAGGCGGCCCGCCTGGTCGGCTGGCACCAGTCGAAGGTCAGCCGGATCGAGACCGGCACCAGCGGGGTGAAACCGGCCGATGTGCGCTCGCTCCTGGACGCGTACGCCGTCCACGACGCCCAGCTGCGCGAGTTGCTCCTGGTGCTCGCGGGGCTGGACGACGGCGGCGACCGGCACCACTGGTGGCACGCCTATCGCGGAGTGCTGCCGCCGACCTACCGGGACTTCATCAGCCTGGAGTCGCAGGCGAGCGGGATGCGCACCCTGGAGACCTCGGTCGTCCCCGGCCTGCTCCAGACGCCCGAGTACGCGCGCGCGGTCACCCGGGCCGCCGTGGACGGGCTCGACGAGGACCGGCTGGACGCGCTGGTGGAGGTGCGGCTGGCCCGCCAGGACGTGCTGCGCTCGCGACCGCCGCTGAAGCTGGACGCAGTGCTGGACGAGGCGGTGCTGCGCCGGGAGGTGGGCGGGCCCGAGGTGATGAGGCGGCAGCTGGAGCGGCTGACGGAGGCGGCCCGGCTCCCCCAAGTACGGCTCCAGGTGTTGCCGTTCGCCGCCGGCGCTCACATCGGCATCACCGGCCCTTTTGTTATTTTCTCATTTTCGAACGCTTCTGATCTGAACGTAGTGGTTCTCGACCACTTGACGAGTAGCCTCCACCTCGAGCGGAAAGAAGACCTAGAGGCCTACGCCGAGGCCTTCGACACCCTGCGGATCCACGCCCTCTCGCCCGAGGACTCGTTGGACTTCATCGCCGGGATACGCCAGACCCCCTGACGGCGCACAACCGCGTACCGCGTTAAGGAGGCCCCATGTCCGCTCTGCCTCGGCACGTACCTTCCAGCACCGATCTGCACGGCGTGCGCTGGCTGCGCAGCAGCTACAGCACGGGAGCCAACAACTGCGTCGAGACGGCCCGGCCCGCCACGGGACCGTGGGCCGGGCTGCTCGCCGTGCGCGACTCCAAGGCCCCGTCCGGGCCCGCGCTGCTCTTCTCCCCCGCGAGCTGGGCAGGCTTCACGGCCGCGACACACCTCACCTGACGGACAATCCGGTCATATCCGCACTCGGTGACACCCGGCCGTGTCACGCCGACTCATGGTCGTGTTCCACCGATCACCCGTACAGCGCGTTCGATCTGCGCCCCGGAGAGGTCCGCGCGGGCGGTCAGCCTCAGCCGTGAGATGCCGTCGGGCACGGAAGGAGGACGGAAGCAGCCCACGGCCAGCCCGGCCGCCCGGCAGTCGACCGCCCACCGCACGGCCCGCTCCGGGGACGGCGCGCGCACCGAGACCACCGCGGCGTCCGGACGCACCGCCTCCAGGCCCGCGGCGGTCAGGCGTGCGTGGAGTTCGGCCGCCACGGCACGCGCGCGTGCCGCACGCTCCGGCTCGCGGCGCAGCAGTCGCAGCGCCGCGAGGGCGGCGCCCGCGGCCGCGGGGGCGAGACCGGTGTCGAAGATGAACGTCCGGGCCGCGTTGACCAGGTGGTCGATCACCCGCGCGGGCCCGAGGACGACTCCGCCCTGGCTGCCGAGCGACTTCGACAGTGTGGCCGTGACGACCACGTCGCCGGCGCCCGCCAGCCCGGCCGCGTGCGCGGCGCCGCGGCCGCCGGTGCCCAGGACGCCCAGCCCGTGGGCGTCGTCGACGACGAGACCGGCGCCGTGCTCCCGGCAGACCGCGGCGAACTCCGCCAGCGGGGCCGCGTCGCCGTCGACTGAGAACACCGTGTCCGACACGAGCACCGCCGGGCCCTCGTGCGTGCCGAGCGCCTTGCGCACGGCGTCCGGGTCGGCGTGCGCGACGACCTGCGTCGTGCCCCGGGCCAGCCGGCAGCCGTCGATGAGCGAGGCGTGGTTGCCCGCGTCGGAGACGACGAGCGAGCCGTGCGGCGCGAGCGCGGTGACCGCGGCCAGGTTCGCGGCGTATCCGGAGGAGAAGACCAGCGCCGCCTCGAAGCCGCAGAAACCGGCCAGCTCGCGCTCCAGTTCGGCATGGAGTTCGGTGGTGCCGGTGACCAGCCGGGAGCCGGTCGAGCCGCCGCCCCAGGTGCGCGCCGCGACCGCGGCCCCCTCGGTCACCTCCGGATGGCGGGCCAGCCCCAGGTAGTCGTTGCCCGCGAGGTCGAGCAGCGGCGAGTCGGCGGGGCGGGGCCGCAGGGTCCGTACGAGCCCGGCCCGGCGGCGTGCGTCCGCCTGCTCCTCGATCCAGCCGAACGCCATGGGTCCTCCGGGGCATTTGTAGGCAGTGGACAGACCCTAGCGGCAGGTCCGGCCGCCCATGATGTGGCAATACCCACATGTCGATGTGCCCGTCGTTGTGCGGAGTCTCCTTGGCCGCGGACCGGGCCGTAGGACAGGATCAGCTCTCATGAACCTGCTGAACACGCTGGTGGACAAGGGGCTTCGGCGCGAGTCGCCGACCCGCGGGGAAGCTCTGGCCGTACTGGCCACCTCGGACGACGACCTGCTTGATGTGGTGTCCGCGGCCGGGAAGGTGCGCCGCCACTGGTTCGGCCGGCGGGTGAAACTCAACTATCTCGTCAACCTCAAGTCGGGCCTGTGCCCCGAGGACTGCTCCTACTGCTCCCAGCGGCTCGGCTCGAAGGCCGACATCCTCAAGTACACCTGGCTCAAGCCCGACGACGCCTCCAGGGCCGCCGCGGCGGGGCTGGCGGGCGGCGCCAAGCGGGTCTGCCTGGTGGCCAGCGGGCGCGGTCCGACCGACCGTGACGTGGACCGGGTCTCCGACACCATCAAGGCGATCAAGGAGCAGAACGAGGGCGTCGAGGTGTGCGCCTGCCTCGGACTGCTCTCCGACGGCCAGGCCGAACGGCTGCGCGAGGCCGGGGCCGACGCCTACAACCACAACCTCAACACCTCCGAGGCGACGTACGGCGACATCACCACCACCCACACCTATGCCGACCGGGTGGACACGGTGAACAAGGCGCACGCGGCCGGGCTGTCCGCCTGCTCCGGGCTCATCGCCGGGATGGGCGAGAGCGACGAGGACCTGGTCGACGTGGTCTTCTCGCTGCGCGAGCTGGACCCGGACTCCGTTCCGGTGAACTTCCTGATCCCGTTCGAGGGCACACCGCTCGCCAAGGAGTGGAACCTGACCCCGCAGCGCTGCCTGCGGATCCTGGCGATGGTCCGGTTCGTCTGCCCGGACGTGGAGGTGCGGATCGCGGGCGGCCGCGAGGTGCACCTGCGCACCATGCAGCCCCTCGCGCTCCACCTGGCCAACTCGATCTTCCTCGGCGACTACCTGACCAGCGAGGGCCAGGCGGGCAAGGCCGACCTGGAGATGATCGCGGACGCCGGGTTCGAGGTCGAGGACGCCGACCAGGTGACGCTGCCCGAGCACCGGGTGGCGGCCGAGGGCGGGTGCGGGTCCCACGACGGCACGGGGTGCGGGTCCCACGAGGGCTCGGGGCCCGGTGCGCACGAGGGGCCGGGGTGCGGCTCGCACCAGGGTGGCGGGGTCTGCGGTTCCGCCGCGGCACCGACGGAGGAAACGGCATCGGCACCGGCCGCGACCGGCAGCGAGCCGCGTACGGATCTCGTCGCCGTACGCCGCCGGGGCGCTGGAACGGACCTCGCGCCCAATGCCTGAACCGCACACCACACCCGGCCCGAGCGTGCCCGAACTGCTGGAGCTCGACCGGCGGCACGTGTGGCACCCGTACGGACCCATGCCCGGCCGCCACGAACCGCTCGTCGTGGAGTCGGCGAGCGGGGTGCGGCTGCGGCTCGCTGACGGCTCGGGCGAACTGGTCGACGGCATGTCGTCATGGTGGGCGGCGATCCACGGCTACAACCACCCGGTGCTGAACGAGGCCGCGCGGGAGCAGCTGGAGCGGATGAGCCACGTGATGTTCGGCGGACTCACGCACGAGCCCGCCGTCCGACTCGCGAAGCTCCTTGTCGACATGTCGCCAGAGGGACTCGAGCATGTGTTCCTCTCCGACTCCGGTTCGGTGTCGGTCGAGGTCGCGGTCAAGATGTGCCTTCAGTACTGGCGCTCGCTCGGCCGCCCGGACAAGCGGCGGCTGCTGACCTGGCGGGGCGGCTACCACGGGGACACCTGGCAGCCGATGTCCGTGTGCGACCCCGAGGGCGGGATGCACGAGCTGTGGACCGGTGTGCTGCCGCGTCAGGTCTTCGCGGACGCGCCGCCGGCCGAGTACGAGGAGGCGTACGCCGACCATCTGCGGGAGACGGTCGAACGGCACGCCGGCGAACTGGCCGCCGTGATCGTCGAGCCGGTGGTCCAGGGCGCGGGTGGGATGCGCTTCCACTCCCCCGCCTATCTGCGGGTGCTGCGCGAGGTGTGCGACGCGCACGACGTGCTCCTGGTGTTCGACGAGATCGCGACCGGGTTCGGGCGCACCGGCGCCCTGTTCGCGGCGGAGCACGCCGCCGTGACGCCGGACGTGATGTGCGTGGGGAAGGCGCTGACCGGCGGCTATCTGACCATGGCGGCGACGCTGTGCACCGCGCGGGTGGCCGAGGGGATCTCGCGCGGCGAGGTGCCGGTGCTCGCCCATGGCCCCACGTTCATGGCCAACCCGCTGGCGGCGGCCGTGGCCTGCGCGTCGATCGGGCTGCTACTCGGCCAGGACTGGCGCACGGAGGTCAAGCGGATCGAGACGGGCCTGCGGGACGGACTGGCCCCGGCCGCGGAGCTGCCGGGGGTGCGGGACGTACGGGTCCTGGGCGCCATCGGAGTGGTCCAGCTCGACCACGCGGTGGACATGGCGGCGGCCACCCGGGCGGCCGTGCGCGAGGGCGTGTGGCTGCGGCCGTTCCGTGACCTGGTGTATACGATGCCGCCGTACGTCACCGGTGACGTGGACCTGGCACGGATCGCGCGCGCGGTGTGCGCGGCGGCGCGGGAGGGCTGAGATGCCGGTACTGGTGATCACGGGAACGGGCACGGAGGTCGGCAAGACGGTGGCGACGGCCGCCGTCGCCGCTGCGGCCGTCGCGGCCGGGCGGTCGGTGGCCGTGCTGAAGCCCGCGCAGACCGGCGTGGGGCCGGGCGAGCGCGGGGACGCCGACGAGGTCGCTCGGCTGGCCGGTGCGGTGACGGCGCGCGAACTCGCCCGCTATCCCGAGCCGTTGGCGCCCGCGACGGCGGCCCTGCGGGCCGGGCGGGCGCCGGTGCGCCCGCACGAGGTGGCCGAGGCCGCCGCCAAGCTGGCGACCGAGCACGATCTGGTGCTGGTGGAAGGCGCGGGCGGGCTGCTCGTCCGCTTCGACGCGGACGGCGGCACGCTGGCGGACGCGGCGAAGCTGCTGGATGCTCCGGTGCTGGTCGTGGCCACGGCGGGTCTGGGCACGCTGAACACGACGGAGCTGACGGCCCGTGAACTGCGTTCCCGCGAGCTGGATCTCCTCGGCGTGGTGATCGGCAGCTGGCCCACCGAGCCCGACCTCGCCTGCCGCTGCAACGTCACCGACCTCCCCGAAGCGGCCGGCGCCCCCCTGCTCGGCGCCCTCCCCGAAGCCGCCGGAGCCTTGTCCCCGGCCACCTTCCGGTCCATGGCCTCCAAGTGGCTGGCCCCCTGTCTGAACGGCACGTGGAACGCGGAGGAGTTCACCGATCGGGAGGCACCCGCGCCGTTCGCACGCGGGGCCTGAGCGGGGCGGCGGACGTACGGACACCTGGCCCACGTGCCCGCACGCCGCCCGTGTGCGGTCGGGTCGCGGCCGGGTGACCGACCACGACGGCCCGTGCGTGGCGGCCGGACGCCGAGCCATACGGCTAACGTCATCCAACGCGCGGCGGGCCGCGACGAGCCACCCAGCGCGGATCGGGCAGCCCTCGGACCACGACGGCCGAGCGACCGACCACGACAGACCGGCACAAGGGGCACCGGGCCATCGCCCGTGCCAGCACGGCTCGTCGGGCCAACCCGGCCACCGCACGACCGGCGACGCAGGCGGGCGCCGCGGACGGGTAAGGCTTGCGCCATCCAACGCGCGGCGGGCCGCGACGAGCCACCCAGCGCGGATCGGGCGGCCCTCGGACCGCGGCAGCCGGACGACCGACCGCGACGGACCGGCACGCAACAGCCAGGCGCCGGACCGTCGCCCGCGCCGGCGGGCTCGTCGGACCAACTCGGACGAGCGCACGGCCGACGACGCAGGCGGGCACACCGCCGGCGGATACGGCTTACGCCACCCAACGCGGTCGGCCGCCACGGCCACCCAGCGCGGGTCGGGCGACCGACCACGACAGGCCCACGCGCGACAGCCAGGCGCTCGGCCGCCACCCATGCCGGCAGGCTCGTCGGACCAGCCCGGACCAGCGCACGGCCGAGGACGCAGGCAGGTGCGCCGCGGACGGATACGGCTTACGTCTTCCAACGCGCGGCGGGCTGCGACGGCCTCCCGGCGCGGAGGCGCGTTGCGGTTCTGCGGGCGAGCGCGCCAGGCGGCCTCCGGTGACACCCGGAAACCACCCCAGCCCTGCGCATGTGCGGCACGTACGACGAGCCCCCGCGCGCGTGCGCCACGTACACCGGGGACACGGACCGGACGGCAGGAGTCGGCGCACGGCTCCAGCGCACGTGCCGTAGGCACGGCCGGGACGTGCGGGCGGGGTTGGGGATCGGCATTGACGGGCGTGCGGTGGGCAGGCGTGGGGGACACTCACCGTAGGCCCGTCGTGGTCGGGGAGGGTGCCATGTTCTTGCGGTCCGTCGGCTCCGGGAAGGCGGCACGGGATGCCGTGCGTCATCCGGTGTTCGCCCGTTACTACGCCCGCGCCAGCGTGGCCGCGGAGACCAGCATGGGCATCGCCGGGGTGCGCCAGAGGCTGCTGGCCGGGCTGTCCGGGCGGGTGATCGAGATCGGCGCGGGCAACGGGCTGAACTTCGCGCGCTATCCGGGCTCCGTCGCGGAGGTCGTCGCGATCGAACCGGAGCGGCTGCTGCGGCAGCGGGCGCTCGAGGCCGCCGTGCGCGCCGAGCTCCCGGTCGACGTGGTGCCGGGCTGCGCGGAGGCGCTGCCGGTGAAGAGCGAGGCGTTCGACGCGGTGGTGCTCGCGCAGGTGCTGTGCAGCGTGCGCGACGTGCCGCGGGCGCTCGCCGAGGCTCGGCGGGTGCTGAAGCCCGGCGGCGAGGTGCGGTTCTTCGAGCACGGCAGGGGCGGCGGCCGGGCGATGAACCTGACCCAGCGCGCCCTGGACCTCACGGTGTGGCCACTGCTGAGCGGCGGCTGTCATCTGTCCCGCGATCCGGTCTCCGCCCTGCGCGACGCCGGGTTCGAGCTCGGCCCCTACCGGCGGATTCTGGTTCCGGAACAGGGTCCGGTGCTGCCCTCCTCGTACTGCGCGCTGGGCACCGCCTGGCGACCGGTCTCCACCGGCCTCGGTGATCGGCCGACCACCTGATCAGCCCATCACGTGTTCACTCGCGCCTCGGCTACGCGGGCACAGGCACAGGGTGGAGCCCGCATGCCCCTTACAGGGGTGTCAGGGCCCCGTCCTGAAGGCGGAGACCGCTGCTGGGCCCAACGGAGGATACCGATTGTGGGCCCGATCACATTACGCTCGGCCGGGGACAAACCTGTCATGAGCCAGGACGTAACGGGTCGAAGGACCCCCAAGGAGGCCCCCGTGTCCACACCTGCTGCGCCGCCGGCCCAGGCGTCGGTCGACGGGATCGCCGCCCGCGCCCGCGGACTGACCAAGTCGTACGGATCGGACGAGACCGCCGTGCTCGCGCTGGACTCGGTGGACGTCGACATCGAGCGCGGCCGTTTCACTACGGTCATGGGCCCCTCCGGCTCCGGGAAGTCCACGCTGATGCACTGCCTGGCCGGGCTCGACACCGTCTCGGCCGGTCATGTCTGGGTCGGCGACACCGAGATCACCGGACTGAAGGACCGCGAACTGACCCGGCTGCGCCGGGACCGGATCGGCTTCATGTTCCAGTCGTTCAACCTCATCCCCACCCTGAACGCGCTGGAGAACATCACCCTCCCGATGGACATCGCGGGCCGGAAGCCCGACGAGAAGTGGCTGGACGAGGTCATCGACACGCTGGGGCTGCGCAATCGGCTCAAGCACCGGCCGTCCCAGCTGTCCGGCGGCCAGCAGCAACGCGTGGCCTGCGCGCGGGCCCTGGCCTCGCGGCCCGAGCTGATCTTCGCCGACGAACCCACCGGCAATCTCGACTCGCGGGCCGGTCTGGAGGTGCTCGGCTTCCTGCGCGACGCCGTCGACAGCCTCGGGCAGACCGTCGTCATGGTGACCCACGACCCGAACGCCGCCGCCCACTCCGACCTGGTGCTGTACCTCGCGGACGGCCGGATCGTGGACACGATGGAGCACCCGACCGCGGAGGCCGTTCTGGAGCGCATGCGCCTGTTCGCCGGAGGAGTCGTCCCCACCCCCGGCCCTGCTTCCGGCCCCACCCCCAGCCTCACCCCCGGCTTCGACGTGGTCCACGACCGGTTCGACGGGGACGGCGTCGCCGTCGAGGAGGCCTGACCCCGTGCTCAAGGCGACACTGCGCAGCTTCCTGGCCCACAGGGGGCGGCTGCTGCTCTCGGCCCTGGCCGTCATCCTGTCCGTGGCCTTCGTCACGGGCAGCCTGATCTTCTCCGACACCGTCGCCCGCACCTTCGACCGGCTCTTCGCCTCCACCGCCGCCGATGTGACGGTGGCCCCGAAGCAGGAGCTGCAGTCCGCCCTGCCCACCGGGGTCGTGCAGACCGTGCCGGCGTCCCTCGCCCAGCGGGTGGCCGGGGTCGACGGCGTCGCGGCGACGCACGTGGACGTGGCCGTCCAGAACGCCATGGTCGTCGACAGCCGCAACCAACCGGTCGGCCCGACCACGGGCGCCCCGACGATCGTCTCCAACTGGCAGGTCACCGACCGCAGCCCGGTGCGGCTGACCTCCGGCCACGCCCCGCACGGCGACGCCGAGACCCTGTTGGACGCCGACACCGCCCGGCACAACGGCGTGCGGATCGGCGACGTGCTCGCGGTCCAGGCGCAGCCCGGCTCGTTCCGCGTCCGGGTCGTCGGCATCGCCACGTTCACGACCACCAACCCGGGCGCGGCCAGGCTCTTCCTGGACACCCCCACCGCCCAATCCAGGCTGCTCGGCTCCACGGCCCGCGCGACGAGCATCTCGGTCGACGCGGTCAAGGGCGTCACCGACGCCGAGCTCAAGCAGCGCGTCGGCCGGGCCGTCGGTACCACCGGCTACGACCTCAGGACGGCCAGTGAGCAGGCCAAGTCCGCCGCCGCCCGGCTCGGCGGATTCGTCAAGATCATCAAGTACGTCATGGTCGGATTCGCCGGGATCGCGGTCCTGGTCGGCGTCTTCCTGATCGTCAACACCTTCTCCATGCTGATCGCCCAGCGCACCCGCGAGCTGGGCCTGCTGCGCGCCCTGGGCGCCGACCGGCGGCAGGTTCGCCGCTCGGTGCTGGCCGAGGCGGTGCTGCTGGGCGTGGTCGGCTCCACGGTGGGGCTGGCGGCCGGGATCGGCCTCGCGGCCGGGCTGATCCGGCTGATGAGCGCCTTCGGCATGAACCTGACGACCGCGGCGATGGTCGTCCGGTGGATCACGCCCGTCGCCGCGTACGCCGTCGGCATCGGCGTCACCTTCCTGGCCGCCTACCTCCCGGCCCGGCGCGCCGCGACCGTCTCGCCCATGGCGGCCCTGGCGGACGCCGAGGTGACCGGGGTGGGGCGGCCGCTGCGGGTGCGCGCGTTGGCGGGCGCGGGCGTGGGAGCGGCCGGCGCGGCCGCGCTCGCGGGCTGCGCCGCCGCGCACCGGACCGCGACCGCCGCCTCGCTGCTTGGCGTGGGCATCGTCCTCACCCTGGTCGCCGCCGTCGTCGCGGGGCCGCTGCTGGTGCGCCCGCTGATCCGGGTGCTGGGCGGGGCCTTCCCGGCCCTGTTCGGGTCCATCGGGCGGATGAGCCAGCGCAACGCGCTGCGCAACCCGCGCCGAACCGGTGCCACCGCGGCCGCCCTGATGGTGGGCCTGGCCCTGGTCGGCGGGCTGTCCGTGGCCAGTGCCTCCATGACCAGCTCCCTGGACCGCCAGATCGACAAGGTGCTGGGCGCCGACTACCTGGTGCAGAACCGCAGCTTCCTGCCGTTCTCCGCGGAGGTCACGGACGCGGTGCGCGGCACCCGGGGCGCCGGCACCGTCGTACGGCAGCGGCTGGCGGCGGTCGCCCTGCGGATGCCGGACGGCAAGCGCGTCGAGACCACCGCATCCGGGTACGACCCGCGGCTCGACTCGGTCGCCCACATCAAGTACGTCCACGGCAACACGGCGGCGGCCCTCGTCGACGGGCACATCGCCATGGACGCCCGCTTCGCCGGGAAGCACGGGGTGCGGGCCGGAAGCGTGCTGCCCGTCGAGTTCCAGGGCGGACGGCTGGCCCGGCTGACCGTGGCCGCGCTCACCAACCAGGACGCGGCCGAGGGGTTCGGCATCGAGGGCGGCGTGTACTTCGGCATGGGGACCCTGGAGAAGTACGTGCCGGGCACCCCGGACGCGGTCCTGTACGTGAACGCCACGCCCGGCACCGGCGCCGGCGAGTTGCGCTCCCATCTGGAGAAGGCCCTGGCTCCGTACCCCAATGTGGAGGTGCGCGACCAGGCGGACTACAAGAAGCTGGTCCACGACCAGATCGCGGTCCTGCTCTACCTCGTCTACGCGCTGCTCGGCCTCGCGATCGTCATCGCGGTCCTGGGCGTGGTCAACACCCTCGCCCTGTCGGTGGTGGAGCGCACCCGGGAGATCGGTCTGCTGCGCGCCATCGGGCTGGCCCGCCGGCAGCTGCGGCGGATGATCCGGCTGGAGTCGGTGGTGATCGCGGTCTTCGGCGCGGTCCTGGGGCTGGGACTGGGCCTGGTGTGGGGCCTGTGCACCCAGCGGGTGCTGGCCCTCCAGGGCATGAAGGCGCTGGCCATCCCGTGGACCACGATCGTGGCGGTGGTGATCGGCTCGGCGCTCGTGGGCGTCGTCGCGGCCCTGCTGCCCGCGCTGCGCGCCTCCCGGATGAACGTGCTGGCGGCGATCGCGCACGAGTGACCGGTCGAGGCTGTGCGCGAGCATCCGGATGCTGGAATCGGGCCCGGCGGGCGGCGGTGCGTGGTCTGATCACCGCATGAGCGATCTGCACATACGCGCCGCGACCGCCGACGACCTCGACACCGTGCTGGCCTTCTGGACGGCGGCCGCGGAGGGCACGAGCATCAGCGACGACCGGGACGGCATGGCCCGCCTGCTCGCCCGCGACCCGGAGGTCCTGCTGCTGGCGGAGCAGGACGGCGAGCTGGCCGGCACGGTCATCGCGGGTTTCGACGGCTGGCGCTGCCACCTGTACCGGCTGGCCGTGCACCCGGACCGGCGGCGCCGGGGCATCGGCTCGGCCCTGCTGGCGGCCGCCGAGGAGCGGTTCGTGCGGCTCGGCGGACGGCGCGGGGACGCCATGGTGCTCACCCGCAACGAGACCGCGCACCGCGCTTGGCGGGCGGCGGGCTACGCGCCCGAGGAGCGCTGGCGGCGCTGGGTGAAGCCCCTGGCGGACTGACCCGTGAAGCGCTGACGGACTGACCTCGAACTCTTTTTTGCCCTTCCTTTACCCTTGGAGGACACACGATCCTCCATGAAAGGTTGTGAGCGTCCGCCCATGGGCGAGCCTCCCCGAGCGCGACATAGCGCGCCTGTCCCCGTCCTGCCCGACCATAGGCCGGGGGTGACCCGATGACCGAAGTGCTCCTGTTGCTGGTGGCGGTGCTGCTGAGTCTCGCCTGCGGCGCCTTCGTCGCGGCCGAGTTCTCGCTGACGACCGTCGACCGCGGTGCCCTGGAGCGGGCGGCCGAGCGCGGTGAACACGGCGCGGCCGGCGCGCTGAAGGCCGTACGGAACCTGACCTTCCAGCTCTCCGGCGCACAGCTCGGCATCACCGTCACCAATCTGGTGGTCGGCATGCTCGCCGAACCGTCGATCGCCAAGCTGATCGCGGGCCCCATCCAGGCGCTCGGCCTGTCCCGGTCCGCCGCGACCACGGTGGCGCTGGTCCTGGGCACGGCCCTGTCCACGGTGTTCCTGATGGTCGTCGGCGAGCTGGTGCCCAAGAACTGGGCGATCTCCTCGCCGCTCGCGGTGGCCAGGCGGGTGGGCAATCCGCAGCGCTGGTTCAGCGCCGCCTTCCGCCCCTTCATCACCCACCTGAACAACACGGCGAACCACGTGGTACGCCGGCTCGGCGTGGAGCCCGCCGAGGAACTCGCCTCCGCGCGCGGCCCCCAGGAGCTCGCCGCCCTGGCCCGGCACTCCGCCAAGGAGGGCGCCCTGGAGGCGGACACCGCCGAGCTGTTCGTGCGGACCCTCAACCTGGCCGACCTGACCGCGGAGAACGTGATGACCCCGCGCGTCCAGGTCGTTGCCCTCGACGCCCAGGCGACCTGCGAGGACGTGGCGAACGCGACCCGGGCGACCGGGCTGTCGCGGTTCCCCGTGTACCAGGGCGGCCTCGACTCGGTCGTGGGCACCGCCCACATCAAGGACGTGCTGGCGGTGCCCTCCGAGCGCCGCACCCGCACGCGGGTCTCCGAGATCATGCGCGAGCCGCTCCTGGTCCCCGAGTCGCTGACCGTCGACCGGCTGCTGGACCGGCTTTCCGGTAAACGAACGATGGCGGTCGTCATCGACGAGTACGGCGGCACCGCGGGCGTGGCGACGCTGGAGGACATCGTCGAGGAGGTGGTCGGCGAGGTGCGTGACGAGCACGACCCGCACGAGACGCCCGACCTCGCCCCGGCCGGGGCCGACGAGGAGGGCCGCGGCCTGTACTCGGCCGACGGCTCCGCGCGGGTGGACCAGCTCGCGCGGGTCGGGCTGCGGGTGCCCGAGGGCCCGTACGAGACGCTGGCCGGCCTGATCGCCAACGAGCTGGGCCGGATCCCCGAGACCGGCGACATCCTCCAGGTCGCCGGCTGGCGGCTGGACGTGGTGGACGCGAGCGGCCGCCGGGCCGCGCGCGTGCTGCTGCACGCGCCGCTCGACGACGAGGACGGCGACGGCCGCGAGGACGGCGGGGACCGCGAGGGACCCGCAGGGCGGACCGATCATCCGCGCGGTGACGCGCACGACGAGAAGAGGGCCGGCCGGTGACCGCCGTACAGATCCTGATCGGCCTGGCGTCCCTGGTCGTCAACGCCTTCTTCGTGGGCGCCGAGTTCGCGCTGATCTCGGTGCGCCGCAGCCAGGTCGAGCCGTACGCCGAGGAGGGCGACCGGCGCGCCAGGAGCGTGCTGTGGGGCCTGGAGCACGTGTCCGCGCTGCTGGCAGCGGCGCAGCTCGGCATCACCCTGTGCACCCTGGTCCTCGGTGTGGTCGCCGAGCCGGCGATCGCGCACCTGCTGGAGCCGGTGTTCCACGCGGTGGGCCTACCGCCGGGGGCGGGCCACGCGGTGTCGTTCGTGATCGCCCTGGCCCTGGCGACGTATCTGCACATGCTGCTCGGCGAGATGGTGCCGAAGAACGTCGCGCTCGCGGAGCCGGTGCGCAGCGCGCTGCTGCTCGGGCCGCCGCTGGTCGCGCTGTCCCGGGCGCTGCGGCCGGTGATCTTCACGGTGAACACGTTCGCGAACACGCTGCTCAAGCTGTTGCGGGTGGAGACCAAGGGCGAGGTCTCCTCGACCTTCACGGACTCGGAACTGGCCCAGATCGTCAAGGACGCCAGCGCGGCCGGCCTCATCGACGACCGGGCGCAGGAGAGGCTGCACGACGCGCTGGAGCTCGGCAGCCGGCCCGTGCGCGACGTGGTGCTGCCGCTGGAGCGGGTCGTCCACGCGCGTCTGGGGGTCACCCCCGAGCAGTTGGAGGCGCTGTCGGCCGAATCCGGTTTCTCGCGCTTCCCCGTGGTCGACGAGGAGCGCCACATCGTCGGCTACCTGCATGTGAAGGACGCCCTGGACGCCTCACCGCGAGGAGAGCCGTTCCGGCTGCGGGACATGCGCCCGATCGCCCGGGTCCGCGAGGGCACACCGCTGGACGACGTGCTCACCGCGATGCGCGGCGGTCGTGCGCATCTGGCGGCCGTCCTGGGTGCCGACGACCGGCTGGCGGGCCTGGTGACGATGGAGGACGTGCTGCGGGAGCTGTTCGGACCGGCGGGAGTGACCGGGACGGCCTGACCCCGGCGGACCAACCGCTTGGTATGGCGCTGGGCCGCAGGGATACCATCACTCACGCCATGCAGACGAATCCCACGTACACCAGCCTGGTCGCGGTCGGCGACTCCTTCACCGAGGGCATGTCGGACCGGCTGCCCGACGGCTCGTACCGCGGCTGGGCGGACCTCCTCGCGGCGCGGATGGCCGCCCGCACCCCCGGTTTCCGGTACGCCAACCTCGCCGTGCGCGGCAAGCTCATCGGACAGATCGTCGACGAGCAGGTGGAGACGGCGGTGGCCATGCGGGCCGACGTCGTGACCCTGGTGGGCGGCCTCAACGACACACTGCGGCCCAAGTGCGACATGGGCAGGGTCACAGGGCTGCTCACGGAGGCCGTGGAGCGGCTCGCGCCGTCGTGCGAGCGGCTGGTGCTGATGCGCAGCCCCGGCCGGCAGGGCCCCGTCCTGGAGCGCTTCCGGCCCCGTATGGAGGAGTTGTTCGCCTGCGTCGACGAGCTCGCCGAACGGCACGGCGCGCTCGTCGTCGACCTGTACGGGGCGCCGTCGCTCGCCGACCCCCGGCTGTGGGACGTGGACCGGCTGCACCTGACCGGCGAGGGCCACCGCAGGGTCGCGGAGGCGGTGTGGCAGACGCTCGGCCACGCGCCCGAGGACTCCGAGTGGCGCACGCCCATGCCGGCGACCGCACGTCCGGACTGGCGCGCCCGCAGGGTGGCGGACGCCCGTTTCGCCCGGCAGCATCTGCTGCCGTGGATAGGACGGCGCCTGACCGGCCGTTCCTCGGGCGACGGCCGCCCGGCGAAGCGGCCCGAGCTGCTGCCCTACGAGGACCCGGCGCAGCCGCCGACGGCGGCCGACGCGGAGCTCTCGTAGCTTCCCACGAACACCCCCGCGGCGCTGGCCTGCACGAATCGCCAGTAGAATCCGTCTACGTGACTTCAGCGCCCGCCAAGCCCCGCATCCCGAACGTCCTCGCCGGACGTTACGCCTCCGCCGAGCTCGCCACGCTCTGGTCGCCCGAGCAGAAGGTGAGGCTGGAGCGGCAGCTCTGGCTCGCCGTGCTGCGCGCCCAGAAGGACCTCGGCATCGAGGTGCCGGACGAGGCGATCGCCGACTACGAGCGGGTCCTCGACCAGGTCGACCTGGCCTCGATCGCGGAGCGCGAGAAGGTCACCCGGCACGATGTGAAGGCGCGGATCGAGGAGTTCAACGACCTCGCCGGGCACGAGCACGTGCACAAGGGCATGACCTCCCGCGACCTGACCGAGAACGTCGAGCAGCTGCAGATCCGGCTCTCGCTGGAGCTGATGCGGGACCGCACGGTCGCCGTCCTCGCCCGGCTGGGCAGGCTGGCCGCCGAGTACGGCGAGCTCGTCATGGCCGGCCGCTCGCACAACGTCGCCGCGCAGGCGACCACCCTCGGCAAGCGTTTCGCGACGGCGGCGGACGAGCTGCTGGTGGCGCACGGGCGGGTCGAGGAGCTGCTGGGCCGCTACCCGCTGCGCGGTGTCAAGGGTCCGGTGGGCACGGCCCAGGACATGCTGGACCTGCTCGGGGGCGACGCGTCGAAGCTCGCGGAGCTGGAGCGGCGCGTCGCCGGGCACCTGGGCTTCTCGCGGGCGTTCACGTCGGTCGGCCAGGTCTACCCGCGCTCGCTGGACTACGAGGTCGTCACCGCGCTGGTGCAGCTGGCGGCAGGACCCTCCTCGCTGGCGAAGACGATCCGGCTGATGGCCGGGCACGAGCTGGTCACCGAGGGCTTCAAGCCGGGCCAGGTCGGCTCCTCGGCGATGCCGCACAAGATGAACACCCGCTCCTGCGAGCGCGTCAACGGCCTGATGGTGATCCTGCGCGGCTACGCCTCGATGACCGGCGAGCTGGCGGGCGACCAGTGGAACGAGGGCGACGTGTCCTGCTCGGTGGTGCGCCGGGTCGCGCTGCCGGACGCGTTCTTCGCGCTGGACGGCCTGCTGGAGACGTTCCTGACGGTGCTCGACGAGTTCGGCGCCTTCCCCGCGGTGATCGCCCGCGAGCTGGACCGATACCTGCCGTTCCTGGCCACGACCAAGGTGCTGATGGGCGCCGTGCGGGCCGGAGTCGGCCGCGAGGTCGCCCACGAGGCGATCAAGGAGAACGCCGTCACGACCGCGCTCGCCATGCGCGAGCAGGGCGCCGAGCGCAACGACCTGCTCGACAAGCTGGCCGCCGACGACCGCCTCCCGCTCGACCGCACGGCGCTGGACGCGCTGATGGCCGACAAGCTGTCCTTCACCGGCGCGGCTGCCGACCAGGTCGGCGCGGTCGTGGGCCGGATCGAGGAGATCGTGAAGCAGCACCCGGAGGCCGCGGCCTACGCGCCGGGGGCGATCCTCTGACCCGTTTCACCCCGGCGGAGCTCGAGGCCGCCCGCGACCGTCCGGTCCCGGATGTCGTCGCGGACGGCCTGAGGGTGCTGTTCTGCGGCATCAACCCCGGTCTGATGACGGCCGCGACCGGCCACCACTTCGCCCGGCCGGGCAACCGGTTCTGGCCGGTGCTGCACCGGTCGGGGTTCACCCCGAGGCTGATGAAGCCCGCGGAGCAGGGCGACCTGCTGTCGTACGGGCTGGGCATCACGAACGTCGTGGCGCGGCCGACGGCCCGGGCGCAGGAGCTGACGCCCCAGGAGTACCGGGAGGGCGGACGGCTCCTGGCACTGAAGGTGGCGCGGCTGCGGCCGAGGTGGCTGGCCGTGGTCGGCGTCACCGCGTACCGGGCGGCGTTCGGCGACCGCACGGCCCAAGTGGGGCCGCAGGAACGGATGTTCGGCGAAACGCGGGTGTGGGTGCTGCCCAATCCGAGCGGGCTGAACGCGCATTGGACGGCCAAGACGATGGCCGAGGAGTTCGCACGGCTGAGAGTGGCCGCGGAGGCGTCCTAGCGGACCGGTCACGGTGGATCCACGTCGGTGACGACCGCCAGGAGCTGGAACGGCAGCTCCTTGTCCCACTGGGAGACCGCGAGCGCTATCCACGGGCCGGTCTCCTGCGCCCTCCACAACTGGACGTCCGGTACGTGCCCGCTGAGCGAAGCCCACGGCTCGGGCACGTCCTCACCCGACAGGGTCCGTTCGAGCACGCTGTACAGGCTGAACACCTGCGGCGGGCCCCAGCGCCCGGTGAGCCGCTCCCCCAGTCCGTCCCGGTCGAGTTCGTACTGCTCCGCCGTCGCCTCCCGGCGGCTGCCGTCGTCCTCCCAGAAGTCGTCGCTCGACTCCAACTCGGCTATCCGGTAACCGGGGCCGGCCGTGCCGAGGTCCGTCCTGGTGCGCTGGGCGGGACACTCCCCGCGGCGCAGCCGGTCGATGACGGCGAGAGCCTTCGCGATGTCCATGTGCTCCAGTAAAGCGACCCCCACTGACAACTGGCGGGGCGTCAGCGACCGCATCCCGGGCGGGCGGCGCTCCGCCGGCGCGCGCTCGTGCCGTCCCCGGCGCTCGCTGCCCCGGCCCGTGCCGAGTACGATCCGCCCAACACGCGCACGAGCTGGGAGGACGGACGGTGGGGCGGCTGACCGGCGGGGATCCCTCGCTGCTGCGAAGGATCAACTCCGCGGTGGTGCTGCACGCGCTGCGTGCCACCGACTGTGCGACGCTCACGGAGATCACCCGGGTGACGGGGCTGTCCCGGCCGACGGTCGAGGGCGTCGTGGAGGGCCTGATCGAGGCGGGACTCGTCGTCGAGACGGCGGCCGAGGAGGGTGCCGCACGACGGCAGGGACGGCCCGCGCGCCGATTCCGGTTCCGGGCCGAGGCCGGATACCTGCTGGGCCTGGAGATCGGCGCGCACCGGGTCGCCGCGCTGCTGGCCGACCTGGACGGCCGCGTGGTGGGTGCCCAGGCCAAGGACGTGGAGGAGACCGCCGAGGCGGACGAGCGGCTGGAACGGCTGCGCGGCGCGGTCGCCGAACTGCTGCGCAGGGCCGGTGTCCCGCGCAGTTCGCTGCGGGCGGTCGGGGTCGGCACGCCCGGGATCGTCGAGGCGGACGGCACGGTACGGCTGGGCACCGCGCTGCCCGGGTGGACCGGCCTGCCCCTGGGCGAACGGCTGAGCCGTTCGTTCAAGTGCCCGGTGCTCGTCGAGAACGACGCGAACGCGGCGGCGGTGGCCGAGCACTGGAAGGGCGCCGCCACCGAGTCCGACGACATGGTCTTCGTACTGGCGGGACTGAGCCCGGGCGCCGGTTCGCTGATCGGCGGGCGGCTGCACCGCGGGTTCGGCGGGGCCGCCGGCGAGATCGGCGCGCTGCACCTGCTGGGCCGGGAGGCGACCCCCGAGACGCTGCTGTCGACGACGGACCAGCCGCTGCACCCGCTGGACGAGCGGGCGGTGGCCGAGGTCTTCGCACTGGCCCGCCGGGGTGACCGGCGAGCCGGCGCGGCCGTCGAACGGTTCATTCAGCGGCTCGTCCACGATGTGGCGGCGCTGGTGCTGGCCCTGGACCCGGAACTGGTCGTCATCGGCGGCTGGGCGGCCGGGCTGGACGGTGTGCTGGAGCCGCTGCGGTGCGAACTGGACCGCTACTGCCTGCGACCGCCCAAGGTGACCCTGTCGATGCTCGGCGAGGCGGCCGTGGCGACGGGCGCGCTCCGGCTGGCCCTCGACCACGTCGAGGAGCAGCTGTTCGCGGTGGAGGGCACGGTGACGGCGCGCCGCTCCCAGTGACGGCCAGGCGTTGCCGACGAGGGCCCGCCGTTCCCAGTAAGCGCCCGCCGTTCCGGTGACGGCCCGCCGTTCCGGTGACGGCCCGCCGCGAGGGCGGGGCCCGTCGGCCAGGAGGCCTGCCGGCTAGGAGGCCTGCTGGTGCGGTCCGTGGTGTATCTCCACGCCGCCCGAGTCCCCGAAGGTCAGCCGGCAGGTGTCGGCGCGGTAGGTGGCCACGGAGATCGCGGCGGTGCGTCCCCGGACGACGAAGCGGCTGGTGACGACAAGGACGGGGGCGCCGGGCAGCCGGTCGAGTTCCTTGGCGTCGTCCGCGCGGGCCGAGCCCAGCTCGACCGAGCGGTCCTGGCCCTCCAGCTCGAGGCGGTGCAGCTCGCGCAGCACGGCACGCGCGCGTGCCGGCCCGGACGGCGCGTCGATCGCGCTCAGGTCGGGCACCGAGCCGTCCGGAACGTAGAGCAGTTCGGCGGCAACCGGCTGACCGTGGCTCATCCGGGACCGGCGCACGGTGTGCACGGGCTCCTCGTGGCCGATCTCCAGGGCGTCGGCGATCGCGGCCGGCGGGACGGCCCGGGTGCAGTCGACGCTCTGCCAGGCGTCGCCGGCCGCCCCCGGCCAGGCGTGCTGCTCGGTGCCGACGGCCACGCCTACGCGTGGCGGCGCGACGGTCGTACCCACGCCGCGGCGGCGCTGCAGCCGTCCCTCCAGCTCCAGCTGCTCCAGTGCCTGGCGCAGCGTGGCACGGGCCACGCCGAAGCGGGCGGCGAGCTCTCGTTCGTTGGGCAGGATCTCGCCCACCGAGAACTCGGAGTCCAGTGCCTCGCTGAGCACGGTCTTGAGATGCCAGTACTTCGGCTCCGGCACCGATTCCAGCCGCGTGGTCCCCACCCTGTCCTCCGCAATCGCCGTGATCCGGCCGCGTTTTAGCGCCCTTGTTTATTAAAGGTTGTTGTACTTATCTGCGACGATAAAGCGGCCCCCACCCTTGGTCAAGACCAATCCTCGTTCCCTCGGACGGTGCACAGACGCCTGTCGCACGGTGTTCACGACCCGTTCGCACGGGGCCGGGTTACCGGGCACCACGCCGCGGCCCCCGTCATCCGGAACGGGGGCGCGGCAGCCGCGCAGGCGCCCGGGACCGGAGGCCGCGGCAGCCGTGCGGGCGTCGGGGCCGGGAGGCTCAGGGGGTCAGGGACCGCAGCTTGTCGGGGTTGCGGACGATGTAGACGGCCTGGACGCGCCCGTCGGCCACGTCCAGTTGGAGGACGCTGTCGGGCTTGCCCTCGGACAGGATCAGCACGGCGGGGCCGCCGTTGACCTCCAGGAAGCGGACGGACGGATCCGGGATGCCCTTGTGCGCCACACCGACCAGGAAGCGGCCCACCTTGTCGGCGCTCTCCAGGACCCGCAGCGGCGCCCTGGCCTTGCCGCCGCTGTCCCCCACCAGGCGGGCGTCGGGCGCGAGCAGCGACATCAACCCGTCCAGGTCGCCGCCCGCCGCGGCGGCGAGGAACCGCTCGGTGAGGTCGCGCCGGTGGGCGGGGTCGACCTCGTAGCGCGGCCGGCGTTCGCCTACGTGCCTGCGGGCCCGGCCGGCCAGTTGGCGCACCGCGGGCTCGCCGCGGTCGAGCAGGGCGGCGATCTCCGCGTACGGATAACCGAAGGCCTCCCTCAGGACGAACACCGCGCGTTCGAGCGGTGACAGCGTCTCCAGGACGACCAGCACGGCGAGCGACACGGAGTCGGCGAGGACGGCCCGCTCCTCCGCGTCCGGGACGGTCCCCGCGAGATCCGTGACCAGCGGTTCCGGCAGCCAGGGGCCGACGTACGACTCGCCGCGCGCCTGGAACCGGCGGAACCGGTCGATGGCGAGCCGGGTGGTGACCCGCACCAGGTAGCCGCGCGGTTCGCGCACGGCGTCCCGGTCGGCGGTGGACCAGCGCAACCAGGCTTCCTGGAGCACGTCCTCGGCGTCCGCGACGCGCCCGAGCATGCGGTAGGCGACACCCATGAGGACGGGGCGGTGCTCTTCGAAGACTTCGGTCCCGGTATCGGTGGTCACGCCCTCATCCCAGCCGACGTTCGGCATTCGTGTCCAGCCGCGCCGGGTTGGGGGCCATGGCCGCGGAGCGGCGTGTGGGTCTCGGGGCCGGCGCGATCCCCGGAGATCGAGGGCTACCCGTCGGTAGCATTTGCTGACACTCTGTCTACCGTCGTTGTCGGCGATTCCCCCACGAGGAGCACCCATGTCCGCCACCGTCTCCTTCGAGGTCCCCTCCGCGCACGGCCCGCGGACCGTGACCCTCTCCTACGCGCGCGTGGGCGGCGGCGAGCCGCTGCTCCTGCTGCACGGCATCGGACACCACCGCCAGGCCTGGGACCCGGTGGTCCACCTGCTCGCGGCCGAACGCGAGGTGATCACCGTGGACCTGCCGGGCTTCGGGGCCTCCCCCACACTGCCCGAAGGGCTCCGGCACGACCTGCCCACGATGAACGTGGTGCTGGGCGCCCTGTGCGAGGTGCTGGAGATGGAACGGCCCCATGTGGCCGGCAACTCCCTGGGCGGCCTGCTGGCCCTGGAACTGGGCCGCGAGAAGCTCGTACGGTCCGTCACCGCCCTGGCCCCGGCGGGGTTCTGGACACAGGCCGAGCGGCGTTACGCCTTCGGCGTGCTGCGGACCATGCGTACGCTCGCCCGGCGGATGCCGCTGCCGCTGGTCGAGCGGCTCTCGCGGACGGCGGCCGGCCGCACCGCCCTGACCAGCACCATCTACGCCCACCCGGCCCGCCGTTCGCCCGAGGCCGTGGTGGCCGAGACGCTCGCTCTGGCACAGGCGGACGGATTCGAGGAGACCCTCCGGGCGGGCGTCGGCGTCCGCTTCACCGACGTCCTGCCCGGAATCCCCGTCACCGTCGCCTGGGGCACCAAGGACCGGCTGCTGGTGCGCCGCCAGGGAGTGCGCGCCAAGCAGATCATCCCCTCGGCCCGGCTCGTGCGCCTGCCCGGGTGCGGTCACGTCCCGATGAACGACGACCCGGCACTGGTCGCGCGCGTCATCTTGGACGGCAGCCGCTGACCATCGCAGGCGTCCGTCTGGGCGCAACGCCCCCGCACATCGGGGCCGTTCGCATGCGCGCGGACCACGCCACGGTGCGTGCCCTGTCGGCGTACCGGCACGCGGACGCCGCCGGCTTCGGCCACGAGGGCGTGCGCCTCGTCCTCGGTTACGCCCATCTGTCCCCTGGGCGACCTCGGCCGGACCGGGAAATGCGTGCCGAGCCCGGCGGGCCAGCCCCGCCTCGGCGGCCCACGGCCGCTGCGGAAAAGGGCGCCGCGACCAGGTCGGCAACTCCCGCCCCGTGAAGGGTGTTTTCGCAGGTCGAGGCCGGTTGTCAGTGGTCGCCCCTACGGTTTTCCCATGACGCGATCCTTGCAGACCGTGGCCTATTCCCGACCCTCCGTGCTGGAGCCCGCCGCGGGCGGACAGCGCCTGGGACTCGAGACGTCCCGGGGTGCGACGCCCTCGGGAATCCAGGACCACCCGCGTTTCTTCACAGGCTTCCTGACGTCACCTCAGGTGGCCTCCGCCGGACTGCTGGCAGTGGCGGACGTGGCAGCCGCCCGCTACTACCAGCCGCAGTTGCGCGCCTCCCTCGATCCGGTGGTGACGGGGAACGGCGACCGGCTGCGCTTCGAGTCCTTCTCCGGCTGCTGCGGGGTGTACGCGCGCCTGGACGTGCTGCGCCCGGGCCTGGACGGCGGCGAGGTGGGGCACGGCACGACGAACGTCGACGTCAACAACCCGCTGCGCGAGGCGCTGTCACGGATCGGCTCGGACGATCCGCTCCACATGCGGGTGGGTCCGGAGGAGCTGGCCGTGACCACCGTGGACGGACCCGTGGTGGAGAAGAAGGTGCCGCTGCCGGACCGGTGGCTGCGCGGGTTCGCGGAGGCCCAGGTCATAGCAGCCGGCTTCGATCTGCGGGCCGAGCTGTCCGCTGCCGAGGCCGTGCGGTTCCTGCGGTCGCTGCCGCGGAGCGGACCGCGGGGTGCGGGCGGTCCGCGGTGGGTGGTCCCGGCGGGCCGTGCCCTGCGGCCGACCACCCGGCCCGCGCCGGGCGCGGTCTGCCTGCCCGGGCCCGAGCGGCTTGCCGCGCTCCAGCGGGTGCTGCGGCATGCGACCGCCCTGCGCGTATACGGCCCGTCGGTCGCCGGTGCCGGAGCCACGGCCAGCGCCTGGGAGGCGGTCCTGCCGGGCATGCGGCTCACGCTGACGCTGTCGCCCGACGCCTCGCGCGGGTTCTCCGGCGAGGGCGGGGTGCTGGACGCGCTCGCCACCGACGAGGCGGCCGAGGACGCGGAGCTGATCGCGGTGCTGCTGGCCTGGGAGCCCCGCGTCGACGTCGCCGACCTCGCCGGCGCCTCCGGACTCACCCCGGAGCGGGTCCGCGCGGCGCTGGTCCGACTCGGCACCTCGGGCCGGGTCGGGTACGACACCGCGGAGGCGGCGTACTTCCACCGGGAGCTGCCCTACGACGCGGATCGCGCCGAGCGGCACAACCCGCGCCTGCGGACCGCCCGTGCCCTCGTCACCGCGGGAGCGGTAGCCCTGGACGGCGCCCTGGCGACGGTGACGGCCGAGGACGGCCACGCGCACCGGGTACGCGAGGAGAAGGGCGTGCTCAGTTGCAGTTGCCAGTGGTGGGCGAAGTACCGGGGCGGGCGCGGACCGTGCAAGCACGCGCTGGCGGTGCGGATGACGCGGCGGGGCGCCGCCGCGGTGGAGCAGGACATGGCACGAGTCGATGGGGGTGCGCGATGACAACGCTGACGGAGGCGGTACGGGCCGGGCGGACGGCCGAGGTGGTCGGTCTGCTGGACGACATGACCGACGCCGAACGCCGAGCTTTCTTCCCGGAGTTGAAGGCACTGCGCAAGGAGCTGAGAGCGACGCGCTGGGACGGGCCGTCCCGCCGCGCGTATCCGGCGCTGTACGTGGCCGGAGTGGCGTGCCAGACGGGCGCGGCCGGCGTGGCGAGCTGGATCGCGGCCGCCGACATGCGCTGGCCGGGGGTCTCCCCCGCGGTGCTGCTCCGCGTCCTCGCCGACCGGGAGGCCGGCTGGCTCGCCGATCTGGCGAACCGGCTCGCCCAGCGGCCCGCCACCGCGCAGGTGCCCTACGAGCTGATGTCCGCCCTGGTGCGCCTGGCGGGCTGCCCGGTGCCGACGACCGACGCCTATGTGCGGGGCTGGGTGCAGCAGGTCGGCGGCAACTGGCGGCGAGGCAACACCTTGCTGGAGCGGCTGCGCACGGACCCGCACCTCGCGCCGCTCGTGGCCGCGCTCTTCGAGGTGAACGACATCGGCGGCCTGCTGGAATGGGCGGCCGACGAAGGACCCGCCAGCTGGCACGGCGCCCTCGCGCAGCTCACCGCGGGGGGCCCGCTCGACCGGAGGGCCACGGTCGATGCCTGCGTGGCCCGCCTGCTGCGGGGTGGCACGAGCGCCGACCACCGGGCGTTCCTGCGCGTACTGACATCCCTGGCGCTCACGCGCGAGGAGCAGCGGGAGCGGGTGGCCGACTGGGTGGCACTGGCCTCGGACGCGGTGTCTCCGGTGGCCTCGCACGCCCAGTCGGTGCTGGGGGCGCTGGCCCTGGACGACCAGTTGACACACCGTCACCTGGCCGAGGTGTCGGAGGCGGTGCTGTTCCGGCCGGAGCGCAAGCTGGTGCGGGCGCAGCTCGTGCTGTTGGGCAAGGTGCTCGCGCGGGACGCCGCGGCGGCGGACGAGTTGCTGCCCGCCATCGCGCAGGCCTTCGGACACGAGGACCCCGGCGTGCAGGAGCGGGCGCTCAAGCTCGCCCAGCGGCATGTGAAGAAGGTCCGCTCCGCCGAAGTGCGCGCCGAACTCGCCTCGACGGCTGACGAGTTGATCCCTCCGCTGCGCGCCCAGGCGGTGAGGTCGCTGGGCGCGGCACCGGCGGAGGTGGCCCCGGTGTACGAGGAGGTGCTCCCCCTGGTTCCCGAGCCGACACGTCTTGCGCCCGCGGCGGGCTCGGTCGTCGAGCTCGCCGAGGAGGTGGGCGCCGCGCTGGCGTCCGACACCGATGTGACCGGCTTCGAACGCGCTCTGGACGGGCTGGTGCGCCACGCCCACCGCGACCGGGACGCCCTGCTGGAGGCACTGGAACCGGTGATCTCCCGCCAATGGTGGGACGGCGCCGATCCGTTCTACGACCTGCGGCTGGAACATCAATTCAGCGACGTCCGGGGCGGCTTCGACGGGTTCGCGGGCCTGGATCTGCTGCTCATCACGCTGCGGGGAAAGCTGAGCACCACCAGGCTGCACGCCGCGATCCGGCCGGGGGCACCGCATCGGACCTGCGCGCACGGCGCGCTCTCCCAGCCCTTCGAAGCCCGCCTGTGGGAGGTGGCCTACCGGATCCGCACGGATCCCTTGCCGTTCCTGCTCTCGACGCCCACCTGGAGCACGGGCCTGCTGGAGCCGGACGAGCTGGTGCAGCGGCTCGACGCGTACCGGCGTCTGGGGGCGCGCGTGTCGGCGGCCGACTTCGCGCAGGCGCTGCTGCGGGTGCGGCGCGGAAACCGACCGGCGGCAGAGTCCGCCGCGGAGCGGGCGGCGGCCCTCGGTACGGCGGAAGGGAAGCGACTCGCCCACTGGCTGGCCACCGGCGCTCCCGTACTGCCGGCGATCCGGCGCCGCACATCGGGGCCGCGCATACTGGCGGAGTCCGGTGAACTTCCCGAGCTGCAAGAGGACTTCCCCGACGCCTTCCGCGCACTGGGCAGGCCGGCCGGCGCCTTCGCGGAGAGCCGGTACTGCGCCCACTGGAGCGGTTCCGCGCACCCCCACTGGCTGGCCGTGCTGCCCGAACTGCGTGAACTGGTGGCCGTGCGGATCCTGCGGGACCTGTCCGCCGTGGCCGTGGCCGACAGCCGGAGCGCGGCCTCCGTCCTTCCGCTGCTCGCCGAGTCCGGCGGCGAGGCGGGCGAGGCGACGCACCTGTGCGTGGCGTACGGACTGGGCGCCCGGCACCCCGAGGACCGGCTGGCCGCCGTGGACGCGCTGCTCGTCCTCGCCGCGCGCGGACAACTGGACGCCGTCCGCCTCGGCGCGGACCTCGGCGAACTGGTGCGGCGCGGTGCGGTGAAGCCGCTGCGCCTTGCGGAGTCCCTGCGCACGGCCGCATCCACCGGGGCGTACGCCACCGTATGGGGTCTGCTCGGCCATGCGCTGCCGCCGCTGCTCTCCGACCTCGCCGCCGACGGACCGGCCGGTCCGGTGCGGGGGCTCGGTGATCTGCTGGGCGTCGCGGCCGAGTGCGCCGAGCGGTCCGGCGCGCGGGGCGACCTGCCGCACCTGGCACGGGCGGCGGACCGGCGTGGCTCATCGCGCCTGGTCGCGGAGGCCCGCCGGCTGCGCGGCGCGCTGGCCCCGGAGGTGGCCGCCTGACCCGGCGCCCACCCGGCTCGCCGCCTGGAACAGCCGCAGGAGACAACCCCGAGAAACAGCTACGAAAGGTGCGAACATCGCTTTACTCATCGGTCACAGCGCGTTCGTGATCACGCAACACCGATCCGTCACAGTGGCCGTATGACTCGAGAAGTGTCGAACACGACGTGGGCGAAGCACAGTCGCCGGGCGCATCACTGGCGGCGGGACCTGGTCGAACTGGCCGCGCTCTTCACGGCCGTCGCCGTGGCCGACGGGGTGGCGAACCTGATCGGTCACGGCCCCGACGGTCCGGCCCTGCTGGTGATCTCGGCGTTCGCGCTGGTGGCCACGGCGGCCTTCCACACCTGGTGGGCACGGCGCCACGGTCACGCACCGCCCGCGGACGATACCGGCGCCCGGCCGCTCGCCGCCCAGCAGGCCGGGCCGTCCACCGTCGGCCCCGCGGCGGTCGAAGCGGCGCCGGGCGACCGCACGCTGTGGCGGATGCGGACGACCGTGCAGGACGCGCCCGGTTCGCTGGCCTCGCTCTGCGCGGCGCTGGCGGCCCGGCACGTGGACATCCTGAGCCTGCAGACGCATCCACTGGCCGAGGGCACGGTGGACGAGTTCCTGCTGCGCGCTCCCGGCGGGCTCGAGGCGTCCGGCATCACCCGGGCGGTGTCACTGGCCGGCGGTGCCGACACGTGGATCGAGCGGGCGGACGCGCACGACCTGGTGGACGCGCCGACACGGGTCCTGGGCCTGGCCGCGCGCACAGCGCTCGACGCGGCGGAACTCCCGCTGGCGCTGCGGCAATTGCTGGGGCGGTGCACCATCCGTTCACTGCCCGACCGGCCGGCGGCGGCCGAGGACCCGCAGGAGGTGCCGGCCGAGGGGGTGCTGGAGGACACGGTGATGCGGCTGCGGGCACCGGAGGGCGGGACGATCACCGTGGAGCGGCCCTATCTGCCCTTCACGCCCACCGAGTTCGCGCGGGCGCGCGCCCTGGTGGAGCTGGACACCCGGCTCGGACCGCGCATTCCGCGCGGCCAGGACGTGCTGACGCTGCCCGAGGGCGAGGCGATCACCGTGCGCAGGGCCGACACCGGCGACCTGGCTGCGGCCAGGGCGATGCAGGCGCGCTGCTCGGCGCGCACCCTCGGTCTTCGCTACCACGGGCCGGTCGGCGACGCCGACCGCTATCTCGACCACCTGCTGAGCCCGCGGTTCGGCCGCACACTGGCCGCGCGGACCGCCTCGGGGCGGATCGTGGGCCTCGGTCATCTGCTGTGGGACGGCGACGAGACGGAGGTCGCGCTGCTCGTGGAGGACGCCTGGCAGCGCCGCGGCGTCGGCGGCGAACTACTGGGCCGGCTGGTGGCGATGGCCGTCGAGGCGGGCTGCGCGAGCGTGTACGCCGTGACGCAGGCGGCCAACACCGGCATGGTCGCCGCCATGCGGGACCTGGGCCTGCCGCTCGACTTCCAGATCGAGGAGGGCACCGTGGTCATCACTGCCCGGCTGGACGCGACCCCGGTGGCCTCCCGGCTGCCGTACGACGCCGAGCAGGCGCAGGCCGAGGAGGCACAGTACGGGGCGTCGCGCCCGCGGGACTGAGCAGCGGCGGAGGGTGCGCGGCCCGGCACTGCCCGGCCGCGCGTCCTCCGGACGGCCCCGCTCAGCTCATCGCCTGGTGCAGCCCCTTCACTTGCGGCTGTCCCGGCCGCGCCCCCAACGCCCGGTCCAGGTCGGCCCACAGGTCCTCGACGTCCTCCAGGCCCACCGACATCCGCAGCAGCCGGTCGCCGACCCCGGCGCCCCGCCGGTCGGCCGCGTCGACGATGCGGTGGCTGATGGACGCCGGGTGCTGGATCAGGGTGTCGACGCTGCCGAGGCTCACGGCCGGCGTGATCAGGCCGACGCCGCCGATGACGGCGTGCGGGTCGCCGTGCACCTCGAAGGAGACCATGGCACCGCCGATGGACGGGTAGTGCACCCGCGCGACACGCGGGTCGGCCGCCAGGCGAGCGGCCAGTTCCGCGGCGGTGGCGGAGGCGGCCCGCACCCGGACCGGAAGCGTGGACAGTCCGCGCAGCAGCAGATAGCCGGCGAGCGGGTGCAGCACCCCGCCGGTGGCGAACCGCACCTGCCGCAGCCGTCCGGCGAGTTCCTCGTCGCAGGCGACCACGCCCGCCATCACGTCGCCGTGGCCGCCCAGGTACTTGGTGGCGCTGTGCAGCACCAGTCGCGCGCCCTGCTCGGCCGGGCGTTGCAGTACGGGGGTGGCGAAGGTGTTGTCGACGAGGAGCGGCACGGAGCCGCAGGCGTGGGCGACGGCCCGCAGGTCCACCTCGGCCAGCGTCGGGTTCGCCGGTGTCTCGACCATGACCAGGCCGGTGTCCGGGCGCAGCGCGTCGGTGATCCCGGCCGGGTCGGTCCAGGTCACCTCGGTGCCCAGCAGACCGGCGGTGAGCAGGTGGTCGCTGCAGCCGTACAGCGGGCGCACGGCGACGACGTGCCGCAGGCCCATGGCGGACCGGACGAGGAGGACCGCGCTCAGCGCGGCCATGCCGCTGGCGAACGCCACCGCGGACTCGGTGCCCTCGAGCCGGGCCAGGGCGGTCTCGAAGCGGGCGACGGTCGGGTTGCCGAGCCGTCCGTAGACCGGGGTGCCGTCGAGTTCGGCCCCGTCGGTGGCGAAGGCGTCGATGCGGGCGGCCTCGGCGCGGCTGTCGTAGGACGGGTAGGTGGTGGACAGGTCGATCGGCGGGGCGTGCAGTCCCTGCCGGGCGAGGTCGTCACGGCCGGCGTGCACCGCCTCGGTGGCCAGTGCTCTGGGTGCGGTGCGTACGTCGTCGTACGCGGGCGTGCTCGCGGAGTCCAAGGGCGTGTCCATGACCGAAGGGTGAACAGCGGCCGGGATCACGGGGCCGAGGACCGTGCTACGTTCGCCACATGGCCGAATCCGTCGTACTGGATCCGGTGGATCTGCATCTGCTGCGGCTGTTGCAGAACGACGCCCGGACCACCTACCGCGACCTCGCCGCGCAGGTCGGGGTCGCTCCGTCGACCTGTCTGGACCGGGTGACCCGGCTGCGCCGCTCGGGGCTCATTCTCGGCCACCGGCTGCGGCTCGACCCCGCCAAGCTGGGCAGGGGTCTTCAGGCGCTGCTGTCGGTGCAGGTCAGGCCGCACCGGCGGGAGCTGGTGGGGCCGTTCGTGGAGCGGATCCGGGCCCTGCCGGAGTCGCTGACCGTGTTCCATCTGACCGGTCCGGACGACTACCTGGTCCATGTCGCGGTCGCGGACATGGCCGATCTCCAGCGCCTGGTCCTGGACGAGTTCACGGCCCGGCGGGAAGTGGCCCGAGTGGAGACCCGGCTGATCTTCCAGCAGTGGGACTGCGGCCCCCTGCTGCCGCCCGGCGCGCAGCCGGGCACGCCCTCGGCGAAATCGGACTGAACACGGCCAGATGCCGGGTAAACCGGGCTGACGCGAGCCCCCCGTCCATACGAGGATGGTCGGCATGTCACAGACCAAGAGCCCCCTGCCCCGTCAGGTCGCCGACGCCTACGTCGACGAACTCATCGCCCTCGACCCGATCACCGGTACCTATCTCGGCGTGAAGGAGAGTTCGAGCAGGCTGCCCGACACCTCGCCCGCCGGCCAGCAGGCGCTCGCCGACCTCGCGCGCACCACCCACGCCCGGCTGGACGAGGCCGAGCGGCAGCCCGGCGCGGACAGTGACATCGAGCGCCGCTGCGCACGCCTGCTGCGCGAGCGCCTGACCGCGGAACTCGCGGTGCACGACGCCGACGAGGGCCTGCGCACGGTGAGCAACATCCACAGCCCGGTGCACTCGGTGCGCGAGGTGTTCACGATCACGCCCAGCGCCACCGACGAGGACTGGGCCGCGATCGCCGCGCGCCTGCGGGCCGTGCCGGCCGCGCTGAGCGGCTACCGCGAGTCCCTCGCCCTCGGCCTGGACCGCAAGCTGTACGGCGGCCCGCAGCCGACCGCGATCTTCATCGAACAGCTCACCGAGTGGTCGGACACCGACGGCAACGGCCGCGGCTGGTTCGAGGACTTCGCCTCCGAAGGCCCCGAGTCCCTGCGCGCGGAGCTGGACGAGGCCGCCCGCGCGGCGACCGCGGCCGTCGTGGAGCTGCGGGACTGGATGCGCGACGTGTACGAGCCGACGATCGGCGACGCCCCGGACACGGTCGGCCGCGAGCGCTATGCCCGCTTCTCGCGCTACTTCAACGGCACGGACCTGGACCTCGACGAGGCGTACGCGTACGGCTGGGCGGAGTTCCACCGCCTGCTCGGCGAGATGCGGCAGGAGGCCGAGAAGGTCCTGCCCGGCGCCGAGACCCCGTGGGTGGCCCTCGCGCACCTCGACGAGCACGGCACGCACATCGAGGGCGTCGACGAGGTCCGCCAGTGGTTGCAGGACCTGATGGACGAGGCGATCGAGGCGCTCGACGGCACCCACTTCGAACTGGCCGAGCGGGTGCGGAAGGTGGAGTCGTGCATCGCGCCGCCCGGAGGTGCCGCGGCCCCCTACTACACGGCGCCGTCCGCCGACTTCTCCCGGCCGGGCCGGACCTGGCTGCCGACCATGGGGCAGACCCGCTTCCCGGTCTACGACCTGGTCTCGACCTGGTACCACGAGGGCGTCCCCGGCCACCATCTCCAGCTCGCCCAGTGGGTGCACGTGGCCGAAGACCTCTCGCGCTACCAGGCCACCGTCGGCGGGGTCAGCGCCAACGCCGAGGGCTGGGCGCTGTACGCGGAACGTCTGATGGACGAACTCGGCTTCCTCACCGACCCGGAGCGGCGGCTCGGCTACCTGGACGCGCAGATGATGCGCGCGGTCCGCGTCGTCATCGACATCGGCATGCACCTGGAGCTGGAGATTCCGGCGGACTCGCCGTTCCACCCGGGTGAGCGCTGGACGCCGGAGCTGGCGCGGGAGTTCTTCGGCGCGCACAGCAGCCGCCCGAGGGACTTCGTGGCGAGCGAGCTGATCCGCTATCTGTCGATGCCCGGCCAGGCGATCGGCTACAAGCTGGGCGAGCGGGCCTGGCTGCTGGGCCGGGAGAAGGCCAGGCAGCGCCACGGTGCCGCGTTCGACGCGAAGGCCTGGCACATGGCGGCCCTGTCGCAGGGCTCGCTGGGCCTGGACGACCTGGTGGACGAGCTCGCCCAACTGTGAGCCCCTGGGGCGGCCGGTCTCCGGCCGCCCCTCGCCGGTCCCGCGTCCCGCGCCGGTTCCGTTCCCCCGCCGATCTCGCGTCCGGCGTTGCTCCCACTCTCGCGCCGATCCCGCGTCCCCCGCTGGTCCCGCTCCCCCGTCCGTCCCGCGTGCGAGCGCCGTCCCGGCGGTCCTGAACCGCCGCTCCGGGCCGCTCAGCCCGCTCCGCGCAGCCGTACGGCCGATCCCGACCTGCCCTTGACGACCTCGAGTTGGGCGTGGACGCGCCGCCGCAGGTCGGCGACGTGGCTGACGATCCCGACGCTGCGGTCGCGTTCGCGCAGGGAGTCGAGGACGTCGAGGACCTCGTCCAGGGTCTGGTCGTCGAGGCTGCCGAAGCCCTCGTCGATGAAGAGCGTGTCCAGGCGCACCCCTCCGGCCTCGTCCGTGACGACGTCCGCGAGACCGAGGGCGAGGGCGAGCGAGGCGAAGAACGTCTCGCCGCCCGACAGGGTCGCCGTGTCCCGCTCCCGGCCCGTCCAGGCGTCGACGACGTGCAGTCCCAGACCGCTGCGGCCGCGGCCGGCCCGGTCGTCGGAGTGGACGAGGGTGTAGCGGCCGGACGACATGCGCCGCAGGCGTACGGTCGCGGCGGCGGCCACCTGTTCCAGGCGGGCCGCGAGGACGTAGGACTCCAGGCGCATCTTGCGCTCGTTGTCGGCCGAGGTGCCCGCGGTGAGCGTGGCGAGGCGGGCCACGCGGTCGTACTCCTCGCGCAGCGGCGCCAGCCGGCGCATGCCGGTCACCGCGCTCGCGGAGAGCCGGTCGAGTTCGGCGCAGCGGCGGTCGGCGGCGTCCCGCGCGGAGGCGGCCTCCCGCAGCCGCCGGTCCGCGGCGGCCTCCGCGGCCTCCGCGGCGGTGAGGTCGGCGGGCGGCTGCCCGGCGGCGGCCGCGGTGTCGGCCTCGGCGAGGACCGCGCGCACGGCTGCCTCCTCCGTGTGCCAGGCGTCCAGGCGCCGTTGCAGCTCGCGGTGGGCGGCGTCGTCGAGGAGGGCGGCGGACGCGGCCTCGGGGGTGTCGAAGCCGGCGCGGAAGGCGGCCTCGGCGAGCCGTCCGTCGGCGTCCTTGAGCCGCTCGGCGCAGTCCTCGGCGGCGCGTGCGGCGTCGGCTGCCTCGGTGAGCAGTGCCGCGCGCCGCTCCAGTTGGGCAGCGCGCGCGGCGACGCTCTCGGCGGTTCCTCTGGCCTCGGCCAACTCCGCCTCCAGGGCGGCCTTCTGGCGGTCCAGGTTGTCCCGCTGGGCCAGCCGGGAGGTGGCTCGGAGTTCGGCCTGCCTGCGGTCGGACAGCCGCCGCTCGCGCTCCTGCTCGGCGCGGTGCAGTTCCTGCTGTGCCGCGTGCAGGGCGGAGGCGTCCCGGCGGGCCCGGGCCAGCTCGGCCTCCAGTTCCCCGGCCTCGTCGGCGAGTTGCGCCGTGGGGGTGTCGCCCGCCTCGGCGGTGGCGGCGGCCAGCTCCTCGCGGACGGCGCCCAGGCGGCGCTCGTCCCTGCCGCGCCGCTCCTCGGCGGTCTGGTGGTCGCCGAGCGCGCGCTCCTCCGCCTCGCGGTCGACGTGCCCGGCGACCTTGCGCGCGGGCGCGGGGTGTTCGGTGGCGCCGCAGACGGCGCAGGGCTCTCCGTCGGCGAGGCTCGCGGCCAGTTCGGCCGCGATGCCGTTCAGGCGCTGCTCCTTCAGGTCCAGCCAGTGGTCCTTGGCGCGTGCGGCGGCTTCGGCGGAGGCGAGGGCCCGCCGCCGCGCCTCTTCGGTGTCCGCGGCCAGTGAGTCGCGCACCCGGGCGGCGGCGAGCCGCTGTCGCGCGGGTTCCAGCCGCAGGGCGAGCCGCTCGGCCAGGGCGGCCGCCTCCTGGGCGGTGTCGATGCGTGTCTGCAGCGCCGGCCGGGCCGTCTCCCATCCGGCGAGCCAGGCCTCGGCCTCCTGGAGCATGTCGTCGTCGGCGCGCTCCTGCCGGTCCGCCGCGCCGCGCTCGGCGACGACGTCGACCAGGCGCCGCTCGGCGCGGCGGGCCGACTCCAGTCCGCCCAGCTCCTCGGCGGCGCGGCGCGCGTCGGCGGCCAGTCCGGCGGCACCGGCGTCGGCGAACTCCGCCGGGAGCTCCGCACGCGCGCGTGCCTCGGCGGCGGCCGCACGGCGGTGTGCCGCGTCGGCGGCCTCGCGCAGTTCCAGCGCCGGTGCCACCGTCCCGGCCTTGCGCCCCCGCTCCATCCGCGCATGTGCCTCCTGGTGGACACCGGCCCGCTCCGCCAGGCGCTCGGCGCGCTCCCGCGCTTCGGCGGACCGCCGTTGCAGCCGGGCCACTTCGCGTACCCGGTGCAGCGACGCCTCGGCGGCGGCGTGGGCGGACTCGGCAGCCGTGAGCCGGCAGCGGGCGACGGTCAGTTGCTCTCGCGCGGTGGCGCGGGCGACGGCGGCCGAGGTCAGGACGGCCTGGGCCAGGCCGGGCTCGCCGGGCGCGAGTTCCGGCAGCTCCATGGTGTCGCCCGCCGCCTGCTGCATACGGTGCGCGTCGGCCAGCAGCGCGGCGTCGCCCTCGCGCACCCGGGCCTCGGTGGCGCGCCTGCGCTCGGCAAGGCGCTTCTCCACCTCGGCGAAACGGTGGGTGTCGAACAGCCGGCCGAGCAGCTTGCCCCGGGCCTCGGCGTCGGCGCGCAGGAACCGCGCGAAGTCGCCCTGCGGCAGCAGCACCACCTGGCAGAACTGCTCGCGGCTCATCCCGAGCAGCTGGGTGATCTCCTCGCCTATCTCCTGGTGGGAGCGGCTGAGGTCCTTCCAGGCACCGGCCGCCGCGTCGTACTCGCGCAGCAGGCTCTGGGCCTTGTCGAGCGTCGTGCCCGTGCCGCGCTTCTTGGGGCGCTCCCAGGGCGGCAGGCGGGTGACCTCCAGCCGGCGTCCGGCGACGGTGAGGTCGAGGGTGACCTGGGTGCGGGTGCCCGCGGCGGCGTGGTCGCTGCGCAGGGTCGTGCCCTGCCCGCTCTGCCGGGCGCCGGGGACCGCGCCGTACAGCGCATAGCACACGGCGTCCAGCACGGAGGTCTTGCCTGCGCCGGTGGGGCCGTGCAGCAGGAACAGCCCGGCGGCCGACAGCGCGCCGAAGTCGACCGTCTGCGAGCCGCCGAAGGGGCCGAAGGCGGTGATGTCGAGCCGGTGCAGCCTCACCGCGCCACCTCCCGTACCGCCGCGTCCGCGCGCACCGCGTCGAACGTCTCGCGCAGCACGGTCCGTTCGTGCTCGTCGGGTGCGGCGCCGCGCACGTGGGCCACGAAGTCCTCCGCGATCTGCTGGTCGGCGCGGCCGGCGAGCCGGCGGGCGTAGGACACGTCCGGCTCGCCGGGGGCGCGTTCGGGCTCGAAGACGAGGCTGAGGGTGTGCGGGAAGCGCTCGGTGAGGCGGGCCATGGGTTCGGCGGGGCGGACCGGGTCGGTGAGTGTCGCCTCGACCCACGCCTCGCGGTGGCGGGCGAGGTCCGGGTCGGCGAGCAGGTCCTCCAGCGTGCCCCGGATCCGGGCCAGCGCGCGCGGGACCGGGCAGTCGACCCGCTCGGCGCCGGCGAAGCCGTCGGCGTCCAGGTCGACGAGCCACATGCTCTTGCGGTGGGCGGCCTCGGAGAAGGAGTACGGCAGTGGGGAGCCGGAGTAGCGCACGCGCTCGGTGATGGTCTGGCAGCCGTGCAGATGGCCCAGGGCGGTGTAGTCGACTCCGGCGAAGACGCCCGCGGGGACGGCGGCGACCCCGCCGACGGTGATGTCCCGCTCGCTGTCGCTGGGCTCGCCGCCGGTGACGAAGGCGTGCGCGAGGACGACGGAGCGGGTGCCGCGCGCGCGTGCGGCGAGGTCGGCACGAACCCGGTCCATGGCGGCGGCCAGCACCGCCTCGTGACCGGCGCTGTCGACCCCGAACTCGTCCTTGACCAAAGCCGGTTCGAGGTAGGGAAGACCATAGAAGGCCACCTCGCCGTGCGCGTCCGCGAGGACCACCGGGGTCCCGCACGCCGACGGCTCGGTACGCAAGTGGATGCCCGCGCGGTCGATCAGCCCCGCGCCGACGCCGAGGCGGCGGGCCGAGTCGTGGTTCCCGGAGATCATCACCGTGGGCACGCCGAGGCCGGCGAGCCGGTGCAGCGCGTCGTCGAAGAGCTCGACCGCGGCCAGCGGGGGCACCGCGCGGTCGTACACGTCTCCCGACACGACCACCGCGTCGACGTCGCGCTCGCGCACCGTCGTGACGAGGTGCCCGATGAACTCGGCCTGGGCGTCGAGCATGTTCACGCGGTGGAACGCCCGGCCCAGGTGCCAGTCGGAAGTGTGCAGGAGCCTCATGATCCTCGAAGACTAACGGCCGGGTCTGACATCACGGGCGGTTACTCCCGTATCGGCCGTCATGCGCGGCACCGGGCAGGCAGATTGGCGTGATATGCCCGATGTGTCACGCATCTCCGTAGGCCTCGCCGCCCAGTTCGAACCCGGCGGTCCCGGCCGTGGCGTCAGCGAGCCATCCCCGGAAGGCGTCCACGTCGGCGTCCGGCAGGCCGATCTCGATGGTGACGGCCTCGCCGTAGCGCACGTCCCGCACCTCGCGCCCGGTGGCCCTGAGGTCGTTCTGCACCTTGCCGGCCCGCTGGTGGTCCACGGTCACGGTGGCGATGCGGAACCTGCGGCGGGTCCGGGTCCCGAGGGTGTCCAGCGCCTCGCCGACGGCTCCGCCGTAGGCCCGGATGAGCCCGCCCGCGCCGAGCTTGACGCCGCCGTAGTAACGGGTGACGACGGCGACGACGTACCGCATGTCGCGGCGCAGCAGCATCTGGAGCATGGGGACGCCGGCGGTACCGCCCGGTTCGCCGTCGTCGCTCGCCTTCTGGATCCCGGCGTCGGCGCCGATGACGTACGCCCAGCAGTTGTGCGTGGCGTCGGCGTGCTCCTTGCGGACCGCGGCGACGAAGTCCTGGGCCTCCCGCTCGGTGGCCGCCGGGGCGAGAGCGCACAGGAAGCGCGAGCGGTTGACCTCGGTCTCGTGCACGCCCGCGCGTGCGACTGTGCGGTACTCGTCCTGCATCGGTCCAGCCTATGCGGCGCCCGCGCGGGTGCCGCACGAGGGTTCGCTCCGGCGGACGGAAGAACCGGCCGCCGGGCACGCGCGCGGTTCACCGCCGTTTCTTGGTGCCCCGCGGCACGGTCAGGTCCGTGAGGAGGGCGGCGCCCGGGGCGAGGGACGGCCAGCCGGGGCCGTGCCAGGACAGGATGGCGATCGCGGAGGTGGGGAACTTCGTCCGGAGCCGGTCCAGCGTGTCGTCCAGACCGTCCCCGGCCAGTTCCAGGACCAGTTCCTCCAGGCCCGGGTTGTGGCCGAGCAGGAGCAGCGTCCCAACCTCGGGCGGCGCCTCGCGCACGGCGGCGAGCAGGTCGGGGACGTCGGCGGCGTACAGCCGGCGGTCGTAGCGCACCGGCGGTGGGGTGCCCCACTGGGCGGAGGCCAGTTCCCAGGTCTGCCGGGCGCGCAGCGCGGTGGAGCACAGCGCGAAGTCGGGGAGGCAGTCGGACTCGGCGAGCGCGCGGCCCGCCGCGGGCGCGTCCCGGCGGCCGCGGGGCGCGAGCGGGCGGTCGTGGTCGGCGACGCCCTCGGGCCAGGCGGACTTGGCGTGCCGCAGGACCACCAGGCGGCGCAGCGGGCCGGCTCCCGCGCGGGCGATCACGCCGCACGCCCCAGGTCGCGCGTGAGGTCGAGGCCGAGCAGCCGGTCCGCGTACGCGTACGTCTCGAAGCGCGCGCCGTCCGCCAGGTCCGGATCGGTCCCGACCCACTCCAGGACCCGCAGGACCGCCGGCACGTCCAGGTCGTCCTCCCAGGCGCCGCGCAGCCGTCCGCGCACCTCGTCGGGGACCGGCCGGGAGGGCTGCCGTGCCCAGTCGGCGACCGCCGCGCGCCATCGCGCCAGACTCCTGCGGGCGTCGTCCAGCGCCGCCTCGTCCAGCCGTACGGGCCGGGTGTGGCGGCGGGAGAGCAGTGCCAGACGCCAGGCGGCGGGGTCGTCGGCGGGCGCGGGAACGGCGGGTACCGTCGCGTCGACGGGCGCGACGGCGATCCGGACGCCCCTGGTCGCGGTATCGGCGCCCTCGACGGCCACATGGACGATCTGGGCCTCGCCCAGGGCGGTGCCGGCGCCGCGGCCGTCCTCGAAGGGCCGGATGCCGAGGGCGGCTGCGGCCGCCCGCAGTTCCCGCGCCTGTTCCCGGCCGCCGGACAGCAGCGACCACACGGGCGTGCCGCTCAGTTCGAGGGCGCGGACCAGGATGTCGGCGACCAGCAGCACGCGCAGGCCCGACGCGTCGCAGCCCGACGCGTGCGCCTCGACACGGGTCAGCCCGCGGCGGGCGGGGGCGGCGTCCACGGGCTCGCCGGTTCGGGCGTCGATGATGCGCAGCACGGCCCGAGCGTAGGCCGCCGGACGGCCGCGCGCAGGCCGGCGGCGCACGTTCCGGACGGGACGGCGGGTTCCGCGCCGGCCGGGAATCGCCGGGCGGCGCCCGTCGTTGCCCGGACGGCAACCCTTCCCGAGACGAGGAGACCCCTGGTGTACGGCGACGCTGCGACCATCCGGAAGATCCTGACCGAACACGGTGACACCTGGGCGGTCGTGGGCCTGTCCTCGAACCGCGGCCGGGCCGCATATGGCGTCGCCGAGGTGCTGCAACGCTTCGGCAAGCGTGTCGTCCCGGTCCACCCGAAGGCGGAGACGGTGCACGGCGAACAGGGGTACGCCTCCCTCGCGGACATCCCGTTCGACGTGGACGTGGTCGATGTGTTCGTCAACAGCGATCTCGCCGGCCAGGTCGCCGACGAGGCGGTCGTCAAGGGCGCGAAGGCCGTCTGGTTCCAGCTCGGTGTGGTCGACGAGGCCGCCTCCGAGCGCACCCGCGCGGCGGGCCTCGACATGGTCATGGACCGCTGCCCGGCCATCGAGATCCCCCGTCTGGGCTGACCTTCGCCGCCTCTTTCCGGGACCGCCGCCCTCGCCCGTGGGGGGCGCCTCAGTCGTGGAGGGGCCGGTCGCCGAGCCGGTGGTCGGCGACGTTCAAGGCCTCGTCGACCAGCCGGCGCAGGTGGCCGTCGCGCAGGGAGTAGACGACCCTGCGGCCCTCCTTGCGCGTGTTCACCAGCCCGGCCAGCCGCAGCCTGGCCAGATGCTGGCTGACCGCCGGACGGGCCGCCCCGCACGCCTCCGTGAGCGTGGTGACGTCGGCCTCCCCGGACGTCAGCGCGTGCAGCAGGGCGAGCCGGGTGCGGTCGCCGAGCAGGGCGAGGAGTTCGGCGGCCAGCGCCAACTGCTCCTCGCCCGGGGTGCGCGGGTGCGCATCATGCGCGAATGACAGGTGCATGCGTGCGCTCATACGCACATAATGGCGTCGTGGGCGCCGCGCGTCCACCTCCGCGCGCACGGAAGGGGATCCACGTGACCGACCGGCACCACCACGGGCACCACCACGGACCCGAGCACGAGCCCGCGCACGGGCGCTCTCTCCGCCACCGCCTCGCACACCTCCTCGCCCCCCACTCCCACGACTCCGCCGACCGGCTGGACCGCGCGCTGGAATCCTCCGCCCGCGGTATGCGGGCGCTGTGGGTCTCGCTTGCCGTGCTCGGCGTCACGGCGCTCGCGCAGGCGGTGGTGGTGGTCGCGTCCGGCTCGGTCGCGCTGCTCGGCGACACGGTGCACAACGCGGCGGACGCCCTGACCGCCGTACCGCTGGGAATCGCCTTCGTACTGGGCCGCCGCGCGGCGACCCGGCGCTTCACCTACGGCTACGGACGCGCCGAGGACCTGGCGGGCCTGGTGATCGTGGTGACGATCGCCGCGTCCGCCGCCTTCTCCGCCTGGGCCGCCTTCCAGCGGCTTCTCGATCCGCGCCCCGTCGAGCACCTGCCCGCGGTCGCCCTGGCGGCCCTGGTCGGGTTCGCGGGCAACGAGTGGGTGGCCCGCCACCGGATCCGTGTGGGCCGCGCCATCGGCTCGGCCGCGCTGGTCGCCGACGGGCTGCACGCGCGCACGGACGGATTCACCTCACTGGCCGTCCTGCTGGGCGCCGCCGGCTCGGCCCTGGGACTGCGGGCCGCCGACCCGATCGTGGGGCTGGCGATCACGGCGGCCATCGCGCTGGTGCTGCGCGACGCCGCCCGCGAGGTGTTCCGGCGGATGATGGACGCCGTCGACCCGGCCCTGGTGGACCGCGCCGAACGGGCGCTGAGCGAGGTACCGGGCGTACGGGCGGTCGGCGAGCTCCGGCTGCGCTGGATCGGCCACCGGCTGCGCGCGGAGGTCGCGGTGGTCGTGGACGGCGAGGCGACCGTGCGCCAGGCCCACGCCACCGCCGTGGAGGCCGAGCACGCCCTGCTCCACGCCGTACCCGGCCTCACCGCGGCCCTGGTCCACGCCGACCCGGCCCCGGCCCCCGGCGAGGCCGACCCCCATCTGCGCCTCGCCCACCACGCGCCGGCCTGAGCGCCGCGGGCGGAATCAGACCCCGAGCCCGTCCAGCACCACCGCGCCGGGCAGCTGCGCGAACGCCTTGCCCGGCACCAGGAGCTTGCCGCGGCGCCGCCCGCTGCCGACCAGGACGTAGGGCAGGTCGACGACGCGGGAGTCGACCAGGAGGGGCCAGTCGGCGGGGAGTCCGATGGGGGTGATGCCGCCGTACTCCATGCCGGTCTCCCCGGTCGCCACCTCCATCGGCGCGAAGGAGGCCTTGCGGGCGTCGAGTTGGCGGCGCACGACGCCGTTGACGTCGACGCGGGTGGTGGACAGGGCCAGGCAGGCGGCCAGCCGGGTCTCGCCGCCGCGCCGGCCCGCCACGACCACGCAGTTCGCGGAGGTCTCCAGCAGGTCCCGGCCGTAGTGCTCGACGAAGACGGCGGTGTCGGCCCACTCCGGGTCGGTCTCGACGTAGACGATCTGGTCGGCCGGGACACCGCCGTGCCAGTGGCGTACGGCGTCGGCGACCGGGCGGGTCAGCTCGTCGAGGCAGTCGGGGACGGGGGTGGCCTGGTCGAAGTTCCCGATGGGTGCGCGCATGACCGCACGCTAACAGCCGCGCCGGGCCGTGCGGCGAGGCGTCTCAGTGCACGGGCGGGACCGACACGGCCATCACCATGTCCATCGGCTCGGCGCCGTCGTTGGCGTACGTGTGCGGGGTGTTGGCCTCGAAGGAGGCGCTCGCGCCCGCCGCCACGCGGTACTCCACCGCGTCGACGGTGAGCGTCAGCTCCCCCGCGGTGACGTGCACCAGCTCGACGGTGCCGACGGGGTGCGGATCGGAGGGGCTGCCCTCGCCGGGCATCAGGCGCCACTCCCACATCTCCAGCGGACCGGGCGCCTCGGCACCCGCCAGGAGCCGGTTGTAGCTGCCGGCGTCGGTGTGCCACAGCCGGACGGCCTGGTCGGCCGGGACGACGCGGACCCGGGGACCCTGCTCGTAGTCGAGCAGGGTGGTGATGCTGACGCCGAGCGCGTCACCGATCTTGACGACGGTGCCGAGGCTGGGGTTGGTGCGGGCCTGCTCGATCTGGATGAGCATGCCGCGGCTGACTCCCGCGCGTGCGGCGAGCGTGTCCAGGGTGAAGCCCCGCTCGGTACGCCAGCGTTTGACGTTGCGCGCCAGGGACTGGGTCAACAGTTCGAGGTCCGACACATTCCGTCCAATATTCTGGATGACAGAGTTTACTTCGCTGAACTACGGTGGGTTGCACCCGATCGTTCACCGAACTGTACTGCGAGGCACGTCGTGACAGCATTCTTCGCCCTGGCCACCAGCCTCCTGTGGGGGCTGGCCGACTTCGGCGGCGGACTGCTCACCCGGCGCATGCCCGCGCTGACGGTCGTCGTGGTCTCCCAGTCCGTCGCGGCGGGGGTGCTGGGCGTGATCGTCGTCGCCACCGGCGGCTGGAGCGAGGCCGGACCGCGGCTGTGGTTCGCGTTCGCCGCGGGCCTGGTCGGCCCGGTCGCGATGCTCTCCTTCTACAAGGCGCTCGCCCTCGGCCCGATGGGCGTGATCTCGCCGCTGGCCTCGCTCGGCGTGGCCGTCCCGATCTCCGTCGGACTGGTACTGGGCGAGCGGCCGGGACTGCTCCAGGTCGCGGGGATCGCGGTCGCCGTCACCGGTGTCGTGCTCGCGGGCGGGCCGCGCCGGGGAGGCGCCGCCGTGCAGCGGCGGGCGATCGGGCTGACCCTGGTCGCGGCCCTCGGCTTCGGCACGGTGTTCGCGCTGATCGCCGAGGCCTCCACCACCGTCACCGGCCTGTTCCTCGCACTCTTCGTGCAGCGCGTGACCAACGTGGCGGCGGGCGGGGCCGCACTGTACGCCTCCGCGCGACGCGGCGGGCCCGTACTGCCCAAGACCGGATTCCCCTGGCACTCGCTGCCCGCGCTCGGCTTCGTCGGCCTCGCGGACGTCGCCGCCAACGGCACGTACTGCGTCGCCGCCCAGCACGGGCCGGTCACGGTGGCCGCCGTCCTCGCCTCCCTCTACCCGGTGGTGACCGCGCTCGCCGCCCGCGGCTTCCTCAGCGAACGGCTGCGGGCCGTCCAGGCGGCCGGAGCGGGTCTGGCCCTGGTGGGGACACTGCTGCTGGCGACGGGCTGAGCCAGTGGGCCGGCCGGAGGACGACCGGGACCGGATCAGCCGCCCTCGGTCTCCAGCCCCGCCAGCCGGGAACCGGGCTCCCGGCCCCATTCGGCCAGCCGGGCAGCGCCCTCCTCGTCCAGCTCCGCCAGCGCCCGCAACTGCTCCGGGGTGATGCCCTGCGGTATCGGCACCGGGGCCGGGGTCCGCAGCGGCGGCTGCCAGCCCTCGGCGGCGGTCCAGCGGCGTACGACCCGGGCGGGCGCCCCCGCGACCACCGCGTGGTCCGGGACCTCGCCGCGCACCACCGCGCTGGCCGCCACCACGACGTTCCGCCCGATCCGCGCCCCGGGCAGGATCACCGCGCCGGTGCCGATCCAGCAGCCGGGGCCGATCTCCACCGGCTCCATCCGGGGCCACTGCTTGCCGATGGGCTGGTGCGGGTCGTCGTAGGAGTGGTTGGTGGAGGTGACGTAGACGTAGGGGCCGAAGTAGCAGTCGCTGCCGATGGTGACCGTGGTGTCGGCGATGACGTGGCTGCCGCGGCCGAGCACCACCCCGTCCCCGATGCGCAGGATCGGCTCCGGGCCGAGGTCCAGTTCGGGCATCAGACCGGCGGTCAGCGTGACCTGCTCGCCGACGATGCAGTGCGCGCCGAGGTGGATCCACGGTTCGCCGAAGACGGTGCCGAGCGGGAAGGCCAGCCTGGTACCTGTTCCCATCGAGCCGAAGCGGAGGCGTCCGGGCCGCTCGGCCGTGACGGAGCCCGTGCGCTGCACCCAGGCCCAGCCCGCGTGGACGGCGCGCTGCGCGAGGCGGCGCCACCATGGTGAGAACGTGTTCCTACGCGTGGGCACCCGCTCACCGTACTCAGCCCGGGCCACGCCCATGGCGCCGCACGTCTGTGATCTTCGCCCCACCGGATGACGTACGGTGCCGTCGGACCCATGCGGTGAAAGGGAGACGAGGATGACGGACAAGGCGCTGATCGCGGGCATCGGCGGCCGCGAGCCGCAGGTGGACGAGGGGGCGTTCGTGGCGCCCACGGCCACCGTGATCGGTGACGTGGCCCTGGGCGCGGGCGCGAGCGTCTGGTATGGCGCGGTGCTGCGCGGCGACGTGGAGCGGATCGCCGTCGGCGCGGGCAGCAACGTCCAGGACAACTGCACGCTGCACGCCGACCCCGGCTTCCCGGTCGGCGTCGGCGAGCGTGTCTCCATCGGGCACAACGCCGTGGTGCACGGCGCGACCGTCGAGGACGACTGCCTGATCGGCATGGGGGCCACCGTGCTGAACGGCGCGGTGATCGGCGCGGGATCCCTGGTGGCGGCGCAGGCGCTGGTGCCGCAGGGCATGCGGGTGCCGCCGGGGTCGCTGGTCGCGGGCGTCCCCGCCAAGATCAGGCGGGAGCTGACGCAGGAGGAGCGCGAGGGGATCACCCTGAACGGCACGATGTACACGCAGCTCGCGCAGGCGCACCGAGAGGTGCGCGCCTAGGACCCAGGATCCGCGCCCGCGCCCCCTCGGGGGCGCCCGACTACTCCGCGGCGGGAACCGGTTCCGGCTCCTCGGTCCCGCTCTGCGCGCCCGACTGCGCCTTCTTCGCCCTGCGCTTGAGCACCAGCATCGAGCCGAGCCCGAAGAGTACGGCCGCCACCAGGCCGAGCCAGGAGAACTTCTTCAGCCAGGACTCGGCCACGACACCCACGTAGTAGATGACCGCCGTGGTGCCGCCCGCCCAGCAGATGCCGCCGAGGACGTTGGCGACGAGGAACCTCCAGTACGGCATGTGCAGCACGCCCGCCAGGGGGCCGGCGAAGATGCGCAGCAGGGCGACGAAGCGGCCGAAGAACACCGCCCACATGCCCCACTTCTCGAAGGAGCGCTCGGCGGTCGCGATGTGCCCCTCGCTGAAGTGTTTGGGGAACTTCTTCCCCAGCCAGGCGAGCAGCGGCCTGCCGCCCTTGCGGCCGATGGCGTAGCCGATGGAGTCGCCGACGACCGCGCCCACGGTGGCGGACACGCCGAGGACGACCGGGTTGATCCCCGCGTGCTGCGAGGACAGCAGGGCCGCGGAGATCAGGACGATCTCGCCGGGCAGCGGGATGCCCAGGCTCTCCAGACCGATGACCAGGCCGACCACGGCGTAGACGGCGGCCGCGGGTACCGTGTCGAGCCATTCCTGGACGTGCACCGCCGGTTCCTCCCCGTTTCGCGTGCATGTGCTGCGGAGCGCCACGAAGGCGCACCCCCAGGAAGCCTACCGGTTCGGCCCGGCCGGACAGCTCCCGCGGACCGTGCCGACGCTCCCGCCCGCGATCGGACGGACGGGAGCGTCGGCTTGAAGGCTCGCCTGATGCTCGGGGGCTCGCCTGATGTCCGCCTCAGCGCTCCACGGCCGCGTGAGGTGCGGCGGCAGCCGCTCAGCCGTTGGGCCGCAGGGTCCAGACCACCGTCATCTCTCCCGTGACGGCCCCGTCCGCGCGCCGGATCTCGACCGACACCGGGAACTCGGGCCGCTGCCCCGCGTCCAGTTCCGCGACGACGTCGGCGGCGGGACGGCCCAGGGTCGCGGTGGCGGTGACGGCTCCCATGGCCAGCTTCCGGTAGGCGATCTCGGCCCGCACGGCGAGCGGCACGGCACGGGAGAGCTGGTCGCCGAACGCGGCCAGCACGATGGCCCCGCTCGCGGACTCCCCCAGCGTGAACATCGCGCCGGCGTGCGGCCCGCCCACGTGGTTGTGGTAGTCGGCCTGGTCCGGCAGGGTCACCACCGCCTTCTCCGGCGTGGTCTGAAGGAACTCGAGGTTCAGGGTCCGGGCCATCGGCACGGTGGCGGCGAGCATCTCGCCGATCGACATCTGGTCAGCGCTCATGCCGGAATGTTACTCACCAGTAGGCCGTCCGGGCCAGAGCGGGCGGGCCGGTATCTGCACCCGTCACTGGTACGTCCCTGACAAAAGGCGGTGACCGAATCGTGTCCCCGGCGCCACTAGGGTTACTGCCCATGTGGCCAGGACAGCAGCCGCCCGGGGGCGAGCAGAACCCGCAGAACAACCCGTACCAGCAGCCGGGATACCAACAGTCGAATCCCTATCAGCAGCCCGGCTACCAGCAGCCCAACCCATATGCCCAGCAACCGCAGTGGGGTGCGCCCACACAGATAGGCGCTCCCCAGCCGCCGAAGCAGCCGGGCGGGGGCGGCAACCGGACGAAGCTCATCGCGATCCTCTGCGTCACGGCCGTGGCTCTGACCGCCGGTGTGACCGGCTTCCTGGTCCTCGGCGGGAACAAGGACGACAAGGCCGACGGCGGGTCGGACGACGCCAAGTCGAGCCCGTCGCCCACCACTTCGGCCTCCGCCGACCCGAGCGCCTCGGACTCGGGCTCCGGCTCGGACGACAATCCGCGCGGCACGGAGAACGAGAAGCCGACGATCCCCGGCTGGAAGGTCGTCGTGAACCCCAAGCGGGGCATCGCCTTCGACGTCCCGGCCGACTGGGAGGTCCAGTCGGCGGGGATGAGTTTCGGCTTCGAGGACCACAAGAACGGCAAACTGCTCACCATCATGTCCGGCGTGGCCGAGTACAAGTCGAAGTGGTGCACGTCCGACGACGACAAGGACGGCCGCGACGAGGACACGTCGCTCGCCGCGGTGGGCACCAAGGGCGCCGACGGCGCCAAGGACACCGACGAGGTGGCCGTGAACACCGTGGGCTGGTGGGTCTACGGCGGCTACACCCAGCCCGACAAGAAGAGCCTGACGTTCGACCAGAAGGCCAAGCCCTACACGACCACGTCGGGCATCGAGGGCAGCATCGCCTGGGCCCAGTCGAACAACACGCCCCAGAAGGGCAAGTGCGCGAGCGACGGCAAGGCGCTCTCCTTCGGCTTCAAGAACTCCGCCGGGGACTTCGTGTCCTGGAACTTCTACGGTGCCAAGGGCGTGGGCGAGGAGGTCCCCACCGCGACCATCATGAAGATCCTCGGCACGGTCCGGCTGCACGGAACCCCGACCGGCGGCTGACCGGCACCGGGCGGCCCTGGTCAGCCGATGCCGAACGCGCCGTCCGGAGGCTCGGGCGACGGTACGGCCTCGTCGTCCCGCACCGGCTCGGCGCCCCCGGTGAACTCCTTCAGTGCGGCGCCGTGTTCGACGCGGGCGGGGAACGCGTCGGAGGCGGTCCGCCGGGTCAGCGCGGCCACATCGAGCGGGCGGTGCGCGGCGATCAGCACCGCGTTGCCGAAGCGGCGGCCGCGCAGCACCGCGGGTTCGGCGATCAGCGCGATCTCCTCGAAGGCCACCGCGAGGGTGGCGAGTTGGGAACGCAGGAAGGCGAACGGGGCGGCGTCGGCGAGGTTGGCGAGATAGACGCCGCCGGGGCGCAGCACGCGCTCCGCCTCGCGGACGTAGCCGAGGGACGTGAGGTGGGCCGGAACGCGGGAGCCACCGAAGACGTCCGCGATCAGTACGTCCGCCGAGTCGTCGGGGGCGGCCTCCAGCCAGGCGCGGGCGTCGGCGGTATGCAGCGAGACGTCGGCGCCGTCCGGCAGCGGCAGGTGGGCGACGACCAACTCCAGCAGGCCGCGGTCCGCCTCGACGACGTCCTGCCGTGAGCCGGGCCGGGTCGCGGCCACGTACCGCGGCAGTGTGAGGGCGCCCCCGCCGAGGTGCAGCACGTCCAGCGGGGAGCCCGGCCGCGCGACCGTGTCCAGGGCGTGGCCGAGCCGTCGCGCGTACTCGAACTCCAGGTGGGCGGGCTCGTCCAGGTCGACGTACGACTGCGGCGCACCGTCCACGGTCAGCAGCCAGGCCCGCTCACGGTCGACGTCGGGCATCAGCTTGGCGGTCCCGTGATCGACGGCTCGGGTCACGGGTATCTGCTCGTTCACGCGTCCATTGTGCCGGTCCGTCACACCCCGGACGGCCCCGTCACGCACCGGACGCCTCCGCCGTACAAGGGGCGGCGAGGGGACCGCCGGCCGGCAAGCACCGGCCGGCGGTCCCCGGCCTCCGCGGTCCCCTTCACACGACGGCGGTCACGGTCCCCGCGCCGACGGTGCGGCCGCCCTCACGGATGGCGAACCCCAGCCCCGGCTCCAGGGGCACCTCGCGCCCCAGCTCCACCGTCATCGTGACCGTGTCGCCGGGCCGCGCGACGGCCGCCTCGCCGAGGTCGACGTCGCCCACCACGTCCGCCGTGCGGATGTAGAACTGCGGCCGGTAGCCGGTGGACACCGGTGTCGTACGGCCGCCCTCGCGCGCCGACAGCACGTACACCCGCGCGGTGAAGCGCCGGCGCGGGACCACGCTGCCCGGCGCAGCGACGACGTGGCCGCGGCGGACCGCGTCACGCGGCACCCCGCGCAGCAGCAGCGCCACGTTGTCCCCGGCCTGCGCCTCCTCCATGGGCTTGCCGAAGGTCTCCAGGCCGGTGACCACCGTCTCCAGGCCGGCACCCAGCACCTCGACCCGGTCGCCGACGTGGACCGTGCCGCGCTCGACGGCGCCCGTCACCACGGTTCCGCGGCCGGTGATGGTGAGCACGTTCTCCACCGGCAGCAGGAACGGCGCGTCCAGGTACCGCTCGGGCATCGGCACGTAGGTGTCCACCGCGTCGAGCAGCGCCTCGATCGACGCCGTCCAGCGCGGGTCGCCCTCCAGGGCGCGAAGCCCGGAGACCCGTACGACGGGTACCGCGTCGCCGCCGAAGCCGTGCTCGGTGAGCAGGTCGCGGACCTCCAGTTCGACGAGGTCGATGAGCTCCTCGTCACCGGCGTCGGCCTTGTTGAGGGCGACGACGATGTGGTTCACGCCCACCTGCCGGGCGAGCAGCACGTGTTCGGCGGTCTGCGGCATGATCCCGTCGAGCGCGGAGACGACGAGGATCGCGCCGTCGAGCTGCGCGGCCCCGGTGACCATGTTCTTGACGTAGTCGGCATGGCCCGGCATGTCCACGTGCGCGTAGTGCCGGGTGTCGGTCTCGTACTCGACGTGCGCGATGTTGATGGTGATGCCGCGCGCGGCCTCCTCCGGGGCCCGGTCGATGCGGTCGAACGGGACGAAGGTGCCGGAGCCGCGCTCGGCGAGCACCTTCGTGATGGCGGCGGTCAACGTGGTCTTGCCGTGGTCGACATGGCCCATCGTGCCGATGTTCAGGTGCGGTTTGGTGCGTACGTACGCCGTCTTGGGCATGGCTGTACCTCGAAGCCTGGTAGATGCTGCGGGACCCCACGGGATGGCCGACCCTCCCCCTGAGGGGTCCGCCGGACGGTCCGGGGAGGGTCAGCTTCGGGCGCCGTCGACTGCGGCGACGAGGATGAGGACGGCAGCCTCCGGGGCATCCGCGACCGCGGATGCTGCGAGGACGAAGGCGTGCCGGAACATGGGACCGATCATTCACGACACCCGGCCGCCCGTCGAACGGTTTTAGGGCGGCGAACGGTTCTCAGGACAGGAGGGCCGAGGGCTTGGGGACTTGGCCGAGGCGCCGGCGGCGTGCGCACTCGGCGCACTCGTGACCCGGGCCATGCGGCGATCACTCGCATCCGTCCGCTAATGTCACCGAATGCTCGATGCCACCAACCGCTCTGGGGGCACCGCCACGGCCTCTCCCCGGGCCGCCGCCACCGAGTCGGCCGCCGCCGCCCCCACGGCGCCGCCGGCCCCGGTCGTTCCGTCCGCCCCGCCGGCCGGCCTCGCCTCCCGCTGCGCGGGTGTGCTGCTGTCGCCCTGGGCGCGGCTCTCCCTCTTGCTCGTCCTGCTCACGGCGGCCGGAGTGTCCGTGCTGCTTTTCGAGCCGCAGAGACTGCTGGCACACGGCTGGCCGCCGCAGTTGGGCGGGGCCGTCGCGGCGGTGGTGTTCGCCGCGGCGTACGGCCTGTGCACGGTGGCGTTCGTGCCACGGCCGCTGCTGAACCTGGCCGCGGGCGCGCTGTTCGGCTCGCAGCTGGGACTGGCGGCGGCGCTGGCCGGCACGGTGCTGGGCGCGGGGGCGGCCTTCGGCCTCGGCCGCGTGCTGGGCCAGGACGCGCTGCGCCCGCTGCTGCGCGGCCGGCTGCTGAAGGCGGCGGACGGTCAGCTCAGCCGGCACGGCTTCCGTTCGATGATGGTGGCCCGGCTCTTCCCGGGAGTCCCGTTCTGGGCCGCCAACTACTGCGCCGCCGTCTCCCGCATGGGCTGGACGACGTTCCTCCTCGCCACGGCCCTCGGCTCGATCCCCAACACCGCCGCCTACGCCGTCGCCGGCGCCCGCGCCTCCGCGCCGACCTCTCCGGCCTTCCTCCTGGCGATGGCCTGCATCGTGGTACCGGCCGTGCTCGGCACGGCGGTCGCCTGGCGCAAGCGCCACCACCTGCGAAGCCGCTGACGGCACCGCACGCGTACGCGTACCCGCCGACCCGGTCGGTACGGCAGCCGGCACGGGCGCGGGTGACCGAGTCCATACGGCCGCTGTAGCCGTCCGGTAGCGCAGTGTCAGTCCTTGCCCCTAGGCTGTGGCCATGTTCCCCGATTCAGTGACCCCTGGTTCCGTGCGGTCCGCCGCCGAGCTGAACGAGCAGATCCGGTCGCTGTGGCTGCGCTCAGGCGGGTCCCTGTCGACCCAGGAGCGCGAGGAGTACGAGTTGCTGGTGGTCGAGTGGGCCGCCGCGATGAGGGACGAGCTCATCGCAGCCGCCTGACGTCCCCGGTCCACGGGCGGTCGCCGCTCCGGCCCGGGCCGGCCCGTTGCGGCGACCCGGTTCAGGCTCAGCGTCCGCCCGACACCCGCAGCACCGCTCCCGTCGTGTAGGAGGCGTCCGGTGACATCAGCCATGCGACGGCCGCTGCGATCTCCTCCGCCCGGCCCGCCCGGCCCAGCGGGATGTTTCCGGCCGCCCGCCGCACCCGGTCCGGGTCGCCCATCGCCGCGTGCATCCCGGTGTCGATCATGCCGGGCGCGACCGCGTTGACGCGGATGCCGTCCGGGCCGAGTTCCTTGGCCAGGCCCAGGGTGAGGGCGTCCACGGCGGCCTTCGTCGCGGCGTAGTGGACGAACTCCCCGGGGCTGCCGAGCGTGGCGGCCGCGGACGACACGTTCACGATCACGCCGTTCTTCCGGGGCGCCATCAGCTGGGCCGCACGGCGCGAGCACAGCAGGGTGCCCAGAAGGTTGACGTCCACGACGCGTCGCAGGTCGGCGGTGTCGGTGTCGGCGAGCCGGCCCAGCGGTCCACTCACCCCGGCGTTGTTCACCAGCCCCGTGACGGGCCCGAGCCGTTCCTCCGCCATGGCGAAGAGCCGTTCGACGTCCGCCTCCACCGAGGTGTCCATCCGCACGGTCACCCCGCGCGCCCCGGCCTCGAGCACCTCGTCGGCCACCGCCTCGGCGGCCGCGGTGTCGTCGACGTACCCCACGACCACGTCGTGCCCGTCGGCCGCGAGCCGCCGGCAGATCGCGGCCCCGATGCCCCGGCCACCGCCGGTGACGACCGTCACGAGACGTTTCATTCGGACCTCCGCAGCCCCGAGCGACCACACCCCATGTGATCATCCTAGGACCCCGGCCGCCCGCGCGCGGAGGCAGGAATTCCGAGCCCCTCCAAGGCCCTCTGGGCGGGATCTTCCGGGGCGCGCACACTGGAGCCATCCGTGAGGGGTAGGAGGGCACCGTATGAAGACGTTCGGCCGGTGGCTCACCTCCCCGTGGCGGCGTTCGGTGCTCGCCGCGCTCGCGGGTGCCCTGTTCGTGTTCGCGTTTCCCGCCCCGTCGCTGTGGTGGTTCGCCTACGTCGCCCTGGTCCCGTGGATCCTGCTGGTCCACTCCGCCCCGACCGGGAAGCGGGCGGCGTACGACGGCTGGTTCGGCGGGCTGGGGTTCATGCTGGCCGTCTTCCACTGGCTGCTGCCGAACCTGCACGTGTTCACCGTCGTGCTCGCAGCACTCATGGGCCTGCTGTGGGCGCCCTGGGGCTGGCTGGTGCGGCGGTTCCTGGCGGGGACGCCCTCACCGGGGCGGGCCGCGGCCGCGCTGGTCGTGCTGCCGTCGGCGTGGCTGGTGGTCGAGCTCGTCCGGTCCTGGCAGGGGCTGGGCGGGCCGTGGGGCATGCTGGGCTCCAGCCAGTGGCAGGTCGCCCCGGCGCTGCGGCTGGCCTCCGTGGGCGGGGTGTGGCTGCTGAGCTTCCTGGTGGTGGCCGTCAATGTCGCCGTCGCGCTGCTCGTCGCGGTCCGCACGTCCCGGGTGCCCGCGGTGGCCGGGCTGGTGGCCACGGCCGCGGCGACCTCGGCGGTGTGGATGTGGGCGCCGCGCCCCGACGTCGACGGCCACGTCCGGATCGCCGTCGTGCAGCCGGGTGTCGTGGCCGGCATCGAGAGCGGGCAGCGGCGGTTCGACCTGGAGGAGCAGCTGACCCGCCGGCTGGTGGGTCAGCACCCCGACCTGATCGTCTGGGGCGAGAGCAGCGTCGGCTTCGACCTGAGCCACCGGCCGGACCTGGCGCGGCGAATCGCGGCGCTGTCCCGCGCGACCGGCGCCGACGTGCTGGTCAACGTGGACGCCCGGCGCTCCGACCAGCCCGGCATATACAAGAGCTCGGTCCTCGTCGGCCCGGACGGCCCGACCGGCGAGCGCTACGACAAGATGCGGCTCGTCCCGTTCGGCGAGTACATCCCGGCCCGCTCCGTGCTCGGCTGGGCGACCTCCGTCGGCCGGGCCGCCGGCGAGGACCGCAGGCGGGGCACCGAGCAGGTGGTGATGAACGTCGGCCACGGCCTGCGCGTCGGCCCGATGATCTGCTTCGAGACGGCGTTCCCCGACATGAGCCGGCATCTCGCGCAGGACGGCGCGCACGTGCTGCTCGCGCAGTCCTCGACGTCGACCTTCCAGCAGAGCTGGGCCCCCGAGCAGCATGCCTCGCTGGCCGCGCTGCGTGCCGCCGAGACCGGGCGGCCGATGGTGCACGCCACGCTGACGGGTGTGTCCGCCGTGTACGGCCCGCGCGGGCGGCGCGTCGGCTCCTGGCTGGGCACGGACACGGGCACCGCGCGCGTGTACGACGTGCCGACCGCGCACGGCGTCACCCTGTACGTCCGCTTCGGCGACTGGCCGGCGCACGGCGCACTGCTGGTGCTGGCCGTGCTGGGCGCGACGGAGGGGCTGCGGGCGCTCAGGCGGCGCCGGAGCGCTCCAGAACCGTCCGTACCACCCGTTCGCACAGTTCGTGGGTCTCCAGCGCGTCACGGGCGCTGAGCACCTTCCCGGCGCGTACGGCGTCGAGGAAGGACAGCACGGCCTGTTCGATACCGCGCTGCCGGGCGACGGGCACCCAGTCGCCGCGCCGGCGCACGGTCGGCTGGCCCTTGTGGTCGACGGTCTCGGCGAGGTTGACCACCTGCCGCTTGGTGTCCTGCCCGGAGACCTCGAGAACCTCCTCCGTCGAACCGCTGAGCCGGTTCATCACGCCGAGCGCGGTGAACCCGTCCCCGGCGAGTTGCAGCACGACATGGTGCAGCAGGCCGTCACGCACACGCGCGCGTACGGTGACGTCGTCGACCTCGCCCGGCACCAGGAACCGCAGGGTGTCCACGACGTGGATGAAGTCGTCGAGGATCATCGTGCGCGGGTCCTCGGGCAGTCCGATGCGGTTCTTCTGCATCAGGATCAGCTCGCGGGGGTGGTCGGCGCACTGCACGTAGCCGGGTGCGTGGCGCCGGTTGAAGCCGACCATGAGCGAGACGTTCCGCTCCTCGGCGAGCCCGACCAGGCGCGCGGAGTCGGCGAGTTCGTAGGCGAGCGGCTTGTCGACGTACGTCGGCACCCCCGCTTCCAGGAGCCGGGTGACGATCTGCGGGTGGACGGCGGTGGGGGCGTGCACGAAGGCGGCGTCGAGGCCCTGGGAGAGCAGGGAGTCCAGGTCGGCGTGGCGCCGCTCCGCGGGCAGGTGCAGGCTGTCGGCGACCCGCTGGAGCGTTTCGGGCGTCCGGGTCTGCAGGTGCAGGTCGACTCCGGGTTGGGTGCCGAGCACCGGCAGGTACGCCTTCTGCGCGATGTCGCCGAGTCCGATGCAGCCGACCTTCACGTAAGCTCCTTCACCGCTCTGCCGTGCCTGACTGCACGGCAGCATACGGGGGCTGCGGGGGACGCCAGTCGGCGATGCCGTCGAATCCGCGCAGAAGCAGGTTCGGGCTGATCCTGGACAGCGCCGTGATCGCGTTGTCGCGCAGGGCGATCCCGGCGCGGTTGCGCATCATGTCGAGCCGTGCGGTCCGGACGGCCTGGCGGGCGATCGCGGTCGTGCGGGGCAGCCGGGCCGCGGTGTGGGCGGCGAGGTCGTCGGCGTGGTGGGCGAGGACGACGGCGTCCTCGATGGCCTGGTTGCCGCCCTGCCCGAGGTTCGGGGGCATGGCGTGGGCGGCGTCGCCGATGAGCACGGTCCGGCCGCGGTGGTGGGCGGACAGCGGCTGCGCGATGTGGTGGACGTCGTGGCGCAGCACGTCCTCGGGGCGGGCGGCGGCGATGACGGCGGGGATCGGGTCGTGCCAGTGTCCGAAGCGGCGCAGGAGTTCGGCCTTCTCGTCATCGGCCGCACGCTGTCCGGGAGGCGTGACGGCGGCGGCGTACGCGTAGACCCTGCCGTCCTTGAGCGGGTGCGTGCCCCACAGGCATCCCCGGCCCCAGGTCTCGTGGGAGGCGAACTCGGCGCCGGGCACGGGGATCACGACCCGCCAGGTGGTGAATCCGGCGTAGACGGCCCCGGGATGGGCCGGGAACAGCGTGCGGCGCACGGCGGAGTGGACACCGTCGGCGGCCACCACCAGGTCGGCCTCCAGTTCACCGTCGGGGGTGCTCACGCGGGCCGGGCGGTGGTCGTCCCCCGGGTCGGCGAGGCGCGCGTCGGCGGCCGTGCGGACGGTGCCGGGCGGAAGGAGGGCGGCCAGGCTGTCGATCAGGGTGGCGCGGTGCAGCAGGACGAGGGGACCGCCGAACCGCTCGGCCGCCGCGGCGGCGTCCGTCCTGGTGATCCAGCGGCCGGACGGGCTGCGCAGTCCGCCCTCGCCCTGCCAGGCGGCGAGATCGCGGATCCGGTCGCCGATGCCGAGGACGTCCAGGGCGCGCAGGGCGTTCGGGGAGAGCGAGATGGCGGCGCCGACGGGCTCCAGGGAGGGGGCCCGTTCCAGCACGGTGACCTGCCGGCCGCCGAGGTGCAGGGCCGCGGCCGCGGTGAGTCCTGCGATGCCGCCGCCGATGACGACGGCGCGTGGCTGCTGGGGCATGGCTCCTCCTGCACAGTGAGACTACATCTGTAGTGGACCGGCGGCTCGACGATACTACGGATGTAGTGCGCCGCACTACGGGTGTAGTCGCCGGGTAGGTTGATCTCCATGTCCGCACGTCCCGAGAGCGCTCAGCGCGCCGATCTCGTCGCCGACACCGCGCTCGCCCTGCTCGCCGAGCGCGGGATGCGCGGTCTGACGCACCGGGCGGTCGACGAGAGGGCCGGGTTGCCGCAGGGCTCGACGTCGAACGTCGCCCGCACCCGGCAGGCCCTGCTGGAACTGGCGGTGCGGCGGCTGGCCGAGCGAGAGGCGCGGGTGCTGGCGCTGCACGAGATGCCGGACCCGCGAACCGGGAGTCTCGACTCGCTGGTGGAGGGACTGGCGCTGGCCACCCACCGCGCGCTGACCCGCAACCGGGCCCTGACTCTCGCCCGCTACGAACTGGCCCTGGAGGCCACCCGCCGCCCGGAACTGCGCTCCTACTTCGACGCGGCGGGTGCCCGCTTCCGTGACCAACTCGGCGCGCTGGTCACGGCGATGGGCTCGACCGCCCCGGAGCGGCACGTGCTGTCGCTGGTCGCCTGGGCGGACGGGCTCATGTACTCCTGCGTGGCGGGATCGTTCCATGCCCGGGTGCCGGAACTGGAGGAGTTGCGGGCGGGATTGCGGGAGCTGCTGGAGGGGATGTTCGGCGCCGGAAAACCCTTGGTGTGACGGGCCCGGTGTAGGCCAGGATCGGGGCATGACGACCGAGCGACGACAAGAGCCCGCCCAGAACGCCTCCGAACGCGCCATGCTGGAAGGCTGGTTGGAGTACCACCGGCAGACGCTGGCGCAGAAGTGCGAGGGCCTGACCGACGAGCAGTTGCGGATCGCGTCCGCGGAGCCGTCCGAGCTGACCCTGATGGGTCTGGTGCGGCACATGGCCGAGGTGGAGAGGCACTGGTTCCGCAATGTGCTCGTGATGGACGACCCCGGACCCATCTACTACGACGAGCAGGACCCGGACGGCGACTTCCACGTCACCGAGGCGGACACCTGGGCGGAGGCGTACGCCACCTGGCAGTCCGAGATCGAGACCGCCCGCCGCAACGCCGCGGGTCTCGGCCTGGACGAGCTGTCGCAGCGCAAGAGCAGGCGCACCGACGAACCGTTCAGCCTGCGGTGGATCTACACCCACATGATCGAGGAGTACGCCCGGCACAACGGGCACGCCGACCTGCTCCGCGAGCGGATCGACGGAACGACCGGAGACTGAAGCCCGCCCGCGGCCCCCGTGTCACCGCGGGCGCGGTGGCACACCCCTTACGGGGCCCAGGATCACCCGTCCGTGGCATCCTCCGCCCGACCGCGGTTCCGATCATGGCCCGGACCCAGCAGAGTTGCGCGGGTGCATCGTACGACGACCACCGCAACGCTCCTGGTCTCCGTGGCCGTCTCGGCCCTCTCCGGCTGTGTCACGGTCGAGCGACCGCCGGCGTCAGGCCCGGCGGCGGCCACCACCCCGCTCTCTGTCCCGCGCCCGGACGGCAGCGCCGGGCACCCGGCCGTGCAGGCCCCCGCCCGCGAGGCCCTCGAGCGCGTCGGGAACCCGAACCACTCCGCCACCCCCGCCGGACCGGCTCAGGCGCCGTCCGCGGGAGCCCCGCCCGGCGAGCGGCAGCCTCCGGCACCGGCGCACTCCCCCAGCCGGGCACCGGCGCACGCGGCCCCCCGGCATCCACGGCCCGCGTCCCCGCCGCGTGCCCAGCTCCCCGGCACCAAGCATGCCCTGCCACCGAACGCGGACGTCTGCGCCCTCGGCAGGCACTACGGCGGCTGGAAACCGGACAGCCCGGAGAGCAGGATCTGCCGCCAGACGTACAACCGCTGAGACACGACAGGCCTGCGCCATGGGTACGGCGCAGAGCCCGCACGGGCGCAGCCTCCGGCGTCCGCGTGCTCGGCGTGGTACGACGTCGAACTGCCGGCAGCCCGGAAGCGACGCCGCCGGCCCGGCAGCAACCGCGCGCTGGCGGAGGTGCGCCCCGTATGGCACCCGCCCCCGTCGATCGCCGACGAGTGCGGCCTCACGGCACCACGCGCGGGGTCACCGGCACGGCACCGCGTGGGCAGTGAGCCGTTGACCTCTCGGCGGGCACAGAGCGTCCGGGCGGTGGTTGTTCCTCGCGCCCGCCTCCCCGGCCCCGTGGCCCGTCCTACGACCGCTGCCGCGGCGGGCCCCCCGGCTCCGGGCCGGGGCCGCCCTCCCCCAGCCGCAGCGCGAGGCGGTGGATGGCCGAGCGGACGCCGTCGCCGTAGTGGTCGGGGCCGAGGGCGTCCGCCGCGGTGCGGGCGTGGTGAAGGTGGTCCCGGGCGGCCGCGCGGTGGTCGAGTTTCGCGTAGTCGGCGGCCAGGTTGAGATGCAGGGACGGGTACAGGGCGAGAGCCGCGGGCGCGCCCTCGCGCCCGGCAAGCCGGTCCCTCGTGAGCTCCTGGGCCGCCGAGAGCGCCCTGAGATCCCAGGCCAGCTCGTCCGCGGGGTCGTCCTGGGTGTCGGCCATGTAGTGGGCCAGCGTGCAGCGGTGCAGCGGATCGCCGTCCTCGCCGATCTCCGCCCACAGGGCCAGGAAGCGCCCCCGGGCCTCCTCGCGGTCCCCGGCGTGATGCAGCAGGACACCCTGCCCGATCCGCGTCAGCACGGCGTCCGACGACGCCTGCTCCTGTCGCTCCACCACCGCACGCCCTCCAGGACTGTCCCGACCGACGCCTACGACGCTAACCGTGACAACCGCCGATCGGGCGCCCCCGCGCCCACGTCACCCCAGGTTCGGGATCGCCCAGTCGATCGGCTCGTGCCCCTGCCGCGCCACCGCCTCGTTGATCTGGGTGAACGGACGGGAGCCGAAGAACTTCTTCGCGGACAGCGGCGACGGGTGCGCACCCTTGATCACCACGTGCCGGGTCTCGTCGATCAGCGGGAGCTTCTTCTGCGCGTAGTTGCCCCACAGGACGAAGACGGCGGGGTCGGGCCGGCCGGCCACCGAGCGGATCACCGCGTCGGTGAACCGCTCCCAGCCGCGTCCCTTGTGGGAGTTGGCCTCGCCACCGCGCACCGTGAGCACCGCGTTCAGGAGGAGCACGCCCTGCCGGGCCCACGGCATCAGGTAGCCGTTGTCCGGCACCGGCGTCCCCAGCTCCTCGTGCATCTCCTTGTAGATGTTGCGCAGCGACGGCGGAACCTTCACCCCGGGGCGGACCGAGAAGCACAGGCCGTGGCCCTGGCCCTCGCCGTGGTAGGGGTCCTGACCGAGGATCAGGACCTTCACCTTGTCGTACGGCGTGGCGTTGAGCGCGGCGAAGACCTCCTCGCGCGGCGGGTGGACGGGGCCCTTCGCCCGCTCCTCCTCGACGAACTCGGTCAGCTCCTTGAAGTAGGGCTGCTGCAGTTCGTCACCCAGAACCCCGCGCCAGGACCCGGGCAGCATGGCGATGTCGGTCACGTCAACGTCCTCACGATGTGCGGTCACTTCCAGGTCTCAGAACCTACAGGCGACCACTGACAACGGGCTCACGGCCCGAAGAACGCCCCGCCTACCAGCTGGTCTTCCGGGACAGCTCCCACATCATCATGATCGTCGACGGGTCGAGCGCCCGCTCACCGCCGGAGATGTCGTCGTTGGCGCCCACGTACACCTTGCCCTGCCACAGCGGCAGCAGCCGCGCGTCGTCCACCAGGATCTGCTGCGCCCGCTCGAACTGCGTGACCACGTTCGCGCGGTCGGCCTCCTGGCGCGACTTGGGCAGCAGCTGCTCGGTGATCCGCTTCTCCGGGTAGGGCGTGCCGAGCGCGTTCTGCTCGCCCACGAACGGGGCGATGAAGTTGTCGGCGTCGGGGAAGTCCGGGAACCAGCCGCGCCCGAAGACCGGGTACTCGCCCTTCTGGTAGCCGACGACGTACGTCTTCCAGGGCCGGCTCTTCAGGGTGATCGTGAACAGGCCGGAGTCGTCGAGCTGCCGCTTGAGCTCCTCGAACTCCTTGGCCGTCTCCGAGCCGTAGCGGTCGGTGGTGTACCAGAAGGTGAGCGGGACCTTCTCGGTGATGCCCGCGTCGGTGAGGATCTTGCGGGCCTTGGCGACGCTGGGGTCGCCGAAGTTGTCGAAGAATCCGGTGGTGTGGCCGGTGAGGCCCTTGGGGACCATGGAGTACAGCGGGTCGACCGTGTCCTTGTAGACGGTGTGCGCGATGGACGCGCGGTCGACGACCTGGGCGATGGCCTGGCGCACGGCCGGCTTGGCGGACCAGGGGTCCTTCGGGTTGAACACCAGGTAGCTGATGTCGGTGCCGGCGCCCTCGACGAGCTGGAGGTCCTTGGTGTCCCTGCGCTGGAGGGAGATGATGTCGTCGGCGCCCAGACCCCGGTAGGTGACGTCGATCTGCTTGTCCCGCAGCGCCTTGACCATGGCGGCCGAGTCCTGGAAGTAGCGTATGGTCACCGCGTCGTTTCTTCGATCGGCGAACCCCTTGTAGTGGTCGTTCCCGACCAGCTCCGCCTTCTTCCCCTCCTCGTACGTCTTCAGGGAGTACGGTCCGGACCCGTCGACCTTGTTGTCCTTGCGCAGTGAGCGCTCGGGGTAGTCCTCGGGGTCCACGATCGACATGGCCGGCGTGGCGAGCACGAACGGGAACGTGGCGTCGGGCTTGTTCAGCTTGAAGACCACGACCCGGTCGCCGTCCACCTGCACCTGGTCCAGGCTGCCGAGCAGCCCCGCCGGGCCGCCGGCCACGTTGATGGTCCTGATCCGGTCGATCGAGTACTTGACGGCACGCGCGTCCAGCACGTGCCCGTCGGCGAACTTCATGTCCGCGCGCAACTCGCAGCGGTAGGTCTGGTAGCTGTTGTCGGTGAACTTGCAGCTCTCCGCGGCGTCCGGCTGGGGCGTGGTCGCGCCGTTCGGGTAGGCGAGCAGGGTCTGGTAGATGTTCCGGAAGAGCTCCCAGGAACCGTCCCAGGAAGCAGCCGGGTCCAGGGTGCTGGGGGCGCTCGTGGTCCCGACGAGAATCGGTCCCTTGCCATTCGAGTCGCCGTTGGAAAAGACGCCGCAGCCGGCCACCAGGGATAGGGCCGCGGTCGCGACCGCCGGCCGCAGGCATCGGTTCCGGTTGAACACGCGCACGCTCCTCGATCTGACATACCAAGGGGTCGGCAGACCATACCGCAGAGCCCCGCCCGTTGAACCTGCTTCGGAAGGGGCTCTTGATCAGTTCGGAACATGACGACGTTGTCATCCCGCCGAGCGCGCGCGGGCCTTCGGCTCGGGCGCCGATTCCGCCAACGGAACGTCGACGAAGCCATATGTCGACGAAGGGGCGAAGGGACGAAGGGACGGTATCGGCGCCCGGGTCCGTCGGCTCGTCAGCCCACCCCGGCGTTGAGGAAGATGCCGCCGTCGACGACGAGCGTCTGTCCCGTGACCCAGTCGGACTGCGCGGAGGTGAGGAACGCCGCCGCGCCGCCGATGTCGGAGGGCACGCCGAGCCGGCCCAGCGGGTAGGAGGCGGCCGCCTCCTCCTCCCGGCCCTCGTACAGCGCCTTGGCGAACTTGGTCTTCACCACGGCCGGCGCGATCGCGTTGACCCGCACCTTCGGCGCGAACTCGTGCGCCAGTTGCTGGGTCAGGTTGATCATCGCCGCCTTGCTGACGCCGTAGGCGCCGACGAACGGCGAGGCCGACAGGCCCGCGACCGATGCGATGTTCACGATCGCGCCGCCGTTGTCCTTCTGCCAGGCGTGCCAGGTGCGCTGGGCGAAGCCGAGCGCGGAGACGACGTTGGTCTCGAAGACCTTGCGCGCCACGTTCAGGTCGAGGTCGGCGATCGGTCCGAACACCGGGTTGGTACCGGCGTTGTTGATCAGGAAGTCCACGCGGCCGAACGCCTCCATGACGCGCTCGACGGCCTCGGCCCGGTGGGCCTCGTCGTGGGCCTTGCCCGCGACCGCGACGACCCGGTCGGAGCCGAGCTTCTCCACGGCCTCCTTCAGGGCCTCCTCGTTGCGGCCGGTGATGCACACCCGGTCGCCCCGGGCGACCAGCGCCTCGGCGATGCCGTATCCGATGCCGCGGCTCGCACCGGTGACGAGGGCTACCTTGCCGGAAAGTTCAGTCATGTCCGTGATCCCTAGTCGAGCGGTCCGCCGGCGACGTACAGCACCTGGCCGGAGACGAAGCCGGCCGCGTCACCGGTGAAGAAGGCGATGGCGTTGGCGATGTCCTCGGGCTCGCCGACGCGCTGCACCGGGATCTGGGTGGCGGCCACGGCCTTGAAGTCCTCGAAGCCCATGCCGACGCGTTCCGCGGTGGCCTTGGTCATCTCGGTGGCGATGAAGCCCGGGGCCACGGAGTTGGCGGTGATGCCGAACTTGCCGAGTTCCTTGGCGAGGGTCTTGGTGAAGCCCTGCAGACCGGCCTTGGCGGCCGAGTAGTTGGCCTGGCCGCGGTTGCCGAGCGCCGAGGACGAGGAGAGGTTGACGATCCGGCCGAAGCCGGCGTCCACCATGTGCTTCTGGCAGGCACGGCTCATCAGGAAGGAGCCGCGCAGGTGGACGTTCATGACGGTGTCCCAGTCCGGGACGCTCATCTTGAACAGCAGGTTGTCGCGGAGCACACCCGCGTTGTTGACCAGGATGGTGGGCGCGCCGAGTTCCTCGACGACACGCGCGATTGCCGCCTCGACCTGTGCCTCGTCCGAGACGTCGGCGCCGACCGCGACGGCCTTGCCGCCGGCCGCGGTGATCTTCTCCACGGTGTCCTTGCAGGCGGACTCGTCGAGGTCGATCACGGCGACCGCACGCCCCTCGGCGGCCAGTCGTACGGCGGTGGCGGCGCCGATGCCGCGCGCGGCACCGGTGACGACGGCGACCCGCTGCTCAGTGGTGGACATTGCTGCTTCTCCTCGCCCTTGAGAGAACCTGATCTACGGTGAGCGACCGCTTAGTACCTTTGGTGGGTGCGACGCTAAAGGCCGTGGCACCCGGTGTCAACGGCGCACCGGGTGCATGTGATCCATTACCTCACCAGGAGGTCCAGCAACCGCTCCGGCTCCGCGGCCGGGTCGGTGGTCAGCCCGGTGTGCACCGGACCGGGCTGGACAACGGTGGAGCGGGGCGCGACCAGCCAGCGGAAACGCCGCCCGGCGTCGTCGCCCGCCGCCTGCCCGGCCGCCGCTCCCCCGGCGCACACGCTCTCTATCGCGGCGAGCGCGGCGCGGACGCCCGCGACGTCCGCGTCCGGGTCCAGGGCGAGCAGCCGGGACTCGTCCAGGTGGGTGCGGGCGCCGACGTAGGCCCGGGCGCGGCTGTAGACGAGTACGCCCGCGTTGATGCACTCGCCGCGCTCGACGCGCGGGACGACGCGCAGCAGGGCGTACTCGAAGACGTCGCGGTCGTCCGTCCGGCCGGCCCGGACGATGTGGCGGTCGCCCGCCCGGCCGCCTCCGGCGAGGTGACGCTCGCTCACTGGGCCTCCTCGATGCCGTGGATGCGCTCGTGGATCACGGCGGCCCGTGCGAGCAGCGGTCGTGCGTAGGCCCGTCGCAGCTCGTCGGGCGTGTCGAAGCCGGGCTCGCCGGTCAGCCAGGCGTCCGGGATCTCGGCGGTCACCTCGGCGAGCAGGTCCTCGGTGACCAGGGGCGCCAGCCGTCGCGCGGCGGCGACGACGTCCGGGCCGAAGGGTGCGAGGACGTGGTCCGAGGCGCCGTACGGCCGGCCGGCCGAGGCCTGCGCGCCGGGCCAGTTGTGGTGCCAGATCATCGTGGCGCCGTGGTCGATGAGCCACAGCTCGCCACGCCATCTGAGCAGGTTGGGGTTGCGCCAGGAGCGGTCGACGTTGTTCACCAGGGCGTCGAACCAGACGATCCGGCCCGCCTCCTCGGCGTCCACCGGGAAGGCGAGCGGGTCGAAACCGAGCGCTCCGGAGAGGAAGTCCATGCCGAGGTTGGTGCCGCCGCTGGACCTGAGCAGTTCCTGCACCTGCTCGTCGGGTTCGCCGAGTCCCAGCACCGGATCGACGTCGACCGTGACCAGCCCGGGCACCCGCAGTCCCAGCCGGCGCGCGAGTTCCCCGCAGACCACCTCGGCGACGAGCGTCTTGCGGCCCTGCCCGGCGCCGGTGAACTTCAGGACGTACGTCCCGAAGTCGTCGGCCTCGACGAGCCCCGGCAGAGAGCCGCCCTCGCGCAGCGGAGTGATGTAGCGGGTCGCGATGACTTCCTTGAGCACCGCCCCACTTTACCGGTGCGGTGCCGGGCGTCCCGCGGCCCTCCGATTCGCCCGCCGGCCGGGGTCCGGACCCGATCTGAACACCGGCTGCCCGCCGCCCGTACCCCTGGACGGGCCAGGAGGCTCTGCCTGGAACCCGCGCGGAACCAGCGTGAAACCCGTATCGAAAGGGGAACGTCGGCATGACCAGCGAATCGCTTCACCCCCAGGGGGCACCGGCCCGCCGCACGGTGGTGGCGGCGGTGGGCGCGGCGGGGCTCGCCGCCGCGCTGACCGCGTGCGGGTCGGAGGACAAGTCCGGCTCCGGTGCGTCCACCACCCAGAACGGGTCCCAGACGACCGGCGGTTCGGGCGGTGACGGCGCCGCGGCGGGCTCCGGCGGCACCGTGCTCGCGAAGACCTCCGACATCCCCGAGGGCGGCGGCAAGGTCTTCGGCACTCAGGGCGTGGTGGTCACGCAGCCGACGAAGGGCGAGTTCAAGGCCTTCTCCTCCACCTGCACCCACCAGGGCTGCGCGGTGAACCGGATTGCCGACGGCGTGATCGTCTGCCCGTGCCACCAGAGCGAGTTCTCCGCCGCCGACGGCAGCGTCAAGAAGGGCCCGGCCCTGAAGCCGCTGCCCGCCAAGGACATCTCGGTCGCGGACGGGGAGATCAGGCTCGCCTGACACCCGCGGAGGGTGGGGCGGGTCGTGGCGGGGGGCCGTCGGAGGGTGCCCCGCACGTGGGAGAAGAGAGAGGGCCGCATGACCATCACGCAGCGCCGGGGCCGGAAGATCATGATGACGCCGGGCGAGCTGGACGAGTTCCTGACCGCCCAGCGCACCTGCCGGGTCGCCACCGTGTCGCCCGGCGGTGCTCCGCATGTGAGCGCCCTGTGGTTCGTCTGGGACGGCACCTCGCTGTGGCTCTACTCCGTGGTGCGCAGCAGGCGCTGGGCCGATCTGCGCCGCGATCCGCGGGTGGCCGTGGTCGTCGACACCGGCGAGGAGTACGAACAGCTGCGGGGTGCGGAGCTGTCCGGCACGGCGGAGGTCGTGGGCGAGGCACCGCGCACCGGGGACCTGTGCGCCGAACTCGACCTGCCCGAGACGCTGTTCGCCCGCAAGAACTTCGGTCTGGAGGAGATGCCGCACGACGGCCGGCACGCGTGGCTGCGGCTGACCCCGGAGAAGATCGTCTCCTGGGACTTCCGCAAGCTGGGCTCGGTGTAGGCCCGTCGGCGGCGTCTCAGACGATCCGCGCGCCCACCGCCCGCAGGGCGTCGACGGCCGCGCGGATGGAGGGCCGGCGGTCGGCGTCGGCGCGCCAGACGGCGTAGACGTGCCGCCGGACCACCTGCCGCACCGGGACGGTCCGCACTCCGGCGGGCAGCGGCCCGCGCCCGAGCCGGGGAGCCACGCACACGCCGAGGCCGGCGGCGACCAGGGCGAGCTGGGTGGCGTGCTCCTCGGCGCGGTGCGCGATACGCGGTTCGACGCCCTTGGAGCGCAGGGTGTCCAGCAGCCACTCGTCGCAGAACTCGGCCTCGCCCCAGGCGACCCAGTCGTCGTCCGCGAAGTCCTCCAGGTCGACCTCGGTGCGGTCGGCGCAGGGGTGCGCGGCGGGCAGTGCCACATCGGCGGGGTCGTCGAGGATCGCGGCCCGGCTGAGCCCGTCCGGCACGGGCAGCGGCTTGTTGTACCAGTCGAGGACGACGGACAGGTCCACGTCGCCGCGCAGCACGGCGCGCACGGCCGCGGCCGGCTCCATCTCCGCGGTGTGGACCCGCAGGCTCGGGTGCCGATCGCGCAGATGGGACAGGGCGGCCGGAAACAGCCCGCGCGCGGCGGTCGGGAACGCGCCGAGCCGCAGCTCGCCGACCACCTGTCCGCGCTGCGCCTCCAGATCGGCCTGGGCGAGCTCGACCTGGGACAGGATGCGCGTCGCGTGCTCGGCGAGCAGCCGTCCGGCGTCCGTGAGCCGCACTCCCCGGCCGTTCTTGGCCAGGAGCTGCTGGCCCACCTCCCGTTCCAGCTTGGCCATCTGCTGGGAGACGGCCGACGTCGTCACGTGCATCCCCTCCGCGGCGCCGCTGACCGAGCCGTGCCGCGCGAGGGCGTCCAGCGTGCGCAGGCGCTCCAGATTCAACATGTAAGCAATGCTACGAGATACCGCACGCGAATTCTCGATTGTGCTACGATGTCGTGAGCATGCATCGTACGACCATGAGCAGCACCTCGCCCGCCTCCCCGCAGCCCCCGTCCGGCCCGGCCCGACCGGCCCGTCGTCCCGTGCACTGGCGGATCCGTTTCGCCTTCCTTTCGCTGGTCTGGGGCTTCAGCTTCCTGTTCATGAAGGTGGGCACGGACGGCTTCGCCCCGTTCCAGGTGACGCTCGGGCGGCTGGTGTTCGGCACGGCGGTGCTCGCGGTGGCGATGGCGGTGAAGCGGGAGCGGCTGCCGCGCGGTGCGCGGACCTGGGGGCATCTGGCGGTCGCGGCGTTCTTCCTCAACGCGCTGCCGTTCTCGCTCTTCGCGTACTCGGAGCTGACGATCCCCTCCACCCTCGCGGGGATCTGCAACGCGACCTCGCCGCTGTGGGGCATGGCCCTGTCCCTCGTCGCCCTCTCCGAGGACCGCCCGACCCGGCTCCGGGTCGCGGGCCTCGGGCTGGGCTTCCTCGGCGTGCTGACGGTGCTCGGCGCCTGGCAGGGCTTCCACGGACTGGACGCCGGCGGCACGGCGATGGCGCTGCTGGCCTCGCTGAGCTACCCGGTCGGCTGGATCTACGTACGACGCACCCTGGCGGGTTCTGCCGAGTCCCACCTGTCGCTGACCGGCGGTCAGTTGCTGCTGGCCACGGTGCAACTGGCCGTCGTCACACCGCTGCTCACCAGCGCTCCGGACCATCTGCCCGTCATGCCGCTGCTCGCGATCGCCGCCCTGGGCGCGCTGGGCACCGGCTTCGCGATGCTCGTCCAGTACGGCCTGGTCGCGGAGGTCGGGCCGACCACGGCCCAGATGGTCACGTACTTCGTCCCGGTGATCGCCACCGCCGCCGGTGTCGCCGTGCTGGGCGAGACCCTCACCTGGTCGACCCCGGTCGGCGCGGTGATCGTCCTGGCGGGCGCGGCGCTGACCCAGGCCCGCCCCAAGAACCGCGGCACGTCCGCCGGGCGCGGCACGCCCCGGCCGGACCAGACGCCGGCCTCCGCCCCGAAGACGCCCGAGCCGCCCTCCCGCCCGGAGCCGGCCACGACGGCGTAGGACCAAAAGGAGCGGACGCCTCGGGTCTGCCCTAGACGTAACTCCGCGCGGGCGCAGGGCGCAGGGCCGTCGCCACCGCGTCCGCGAGTCGCTCGGTCTCCTCGTCCCGCAGGGTGGAAACGGTGATCCGGATGCCGGGCGGGGCGGCGAGCCGGTAGCGGGCGCCGGGGGCGACGGCCCAGCCGGCGTGCAGCAGGCTCGCGACGACGCCGGTCTCGTCCGGCACGGGCACCCATACGTTCATCCCGCTGCGCCCGTGGGCCGCGATGCCGCGATCGGCCAGCGCGCCGGTCAGCAGGTCGCGCCGCCGCCGGTAGGACGCGGCCACCGCTCTCGAGTCGAGGGCTTCGTCCGACCACAGCCGCACCACGGCGCGTTGGAGGAGGCGGCTCACCCACCCTGGCCCGAGGCGCTGCCGGCCGTGCACCCGGTCGACCGTGGTCTCGTCCCCGGTGAGCACGGCGAGCCGCAGGTCGGGGCCGTAGGCCTTGGCGACCGAGCGCAGAAAGGCCCAGTGTCGAGTGGCGCCGGCGAGCGGGTGCGGGGGCAGGTCCACGATGCCGTGGCCGTGGTCGTCCTCGATCAGCAGTGTCTCCGGATGTTCCCGGAGGACGGCCCGCAGGGCACGCGCGCGCGTGGCGCCGACCGCGGCGCCGGTCGGGTTCTGCGCGCGGGCCGTGACGATCAGCGCGCGGGCGCCGTCAGTGAGGGCGCGGCGCACGTCGTCGGCGCGCGGGCCCTCGTCGTCCACCCTCACCGGCGCCGTGCGCAGTCCGAGGGCGGGGACGAGGTCCAGGGTGCGGCCCCACCCGGGGTCCTCGACGGCGACGGTGTCGCCGGGCCTGAGATGGGCGGCGAGGACGCGCTCCACCCCGTCGAGGGAACCGGAGAGGACGGCGAGCGGACCGTCCGGCACCCCGTCGGCGTCCAGCGCGGCACGGGCGATCCGGGCCAGCTCCGGCTCCACGGCCACGTCCCCGTAGAGCACCGGCTCACGGTCGGCGAGCGCGGCGGCCGCCGCGAACGCGGGTGCCAGCGGCGGCAGCAGCGCCGGATCCGGGTTGCCGCTCGACATGTCGCGCACGCCCTCGGGCACGTCCACTCGTACAAGGTCACGCCCGGTCGTGGCGGGCGCGGGCCGCACCCGGCTGCCGCGGCGCCCGGCGGTCTCGATGACCCCACGCTCGCGCAGGGTCCGGTACGCGGCCGCGACGGTATTGGGGTTCACCCCGAGCTGGGCCGCCAACTCCCGCATGGGCGGCAGCGGTTGACCCGGCTCCAGGCCCCCGGCGCCCACCGCGCGCTCGATGCTCGCCGCGATCTCGGCTGCGCGCCGCCCTTCGATCCGATACTCTCCTAGCACAAAGCAGATTATGCACTAATGCAATGGAGAACGCAATGCAGGAGACCCAGCCGCCGACGTCGCCGCCCGCTGCCTACGCCCCGACCGACCGCACCGTTCCCACCCGCTCCGCCGACCGGGCGTCGTACGACGGGGAACTGGTGCACGCGATACTCGACGAGGGCTACGTCTGCCACCTCGGCTTCGTGCGCGACGGCGCGCCCGTGGTGCTGCCGACGCTGTACGCCCGGGTCGGCGAGCGGCTCTACGTGCACGGCTCGACGGGCTCGCGCCCGCTGCGGATGGCCGGCAGGACCGACCCCGGGCTGCCGGTCTGCCTGACGGTCACCCATGTCGACGGCCTGGTCCTGGCCCGCTCCGCCTTCCACCACTCGATCAACTACCGCTCGGTGGTGGTGCACGGGACCGCCCACCAGGTCACCGACCCCGAGGAGAAGCGCCTGGCGCTGGACGCCCTGGTCGACCACGTGGTGCCGGGCCGGTCGGCCGACTCCCGCCCCGCCAACACCAAGGAGCTGGCCGCGACCGCCGTGCTCCGCCTGGACCTGGACGAGGTCTCCGCCAAGCTGCGCGTCGGCGGCGTGAACGACGAACCCGAGGACCTCTCCCTGCCGCACTGGGCCGGCGTGGTCCCGGTCCGCAGGGAGTACGGCACCCCGCTCGCCGACCCCGACCTGGCCCCCGGCACCAGGCTTCCCGGCTATCTCACGGCACTGTGACGCTGATCCACCCGTGAGACGCGTCCCGCGAGGACGCCGAGTGGCAACGGTGGCTGTCCGCCCACGACTTCGACCAGCCGCCCTTCATCGCCGGGCACGGCGAGGCGAGCACCTTCGAGTTCGCCTCCAGTGCGGCCCACAGGTCCAGGACCGTGTCGCGACGGCATTCGCGGACCGGGACGGTTCCCGCGACGCGACTGCCAGGAAACCTCTGCTGTGCGGAGGCGCGAACTGAACGCGTGGGCCCGCCCGACGGTGGCCGGGCGGCCCGCTCCGGAAACGCCCGACGCACCCGTCCTGGCCACAGCGGGCGGGCCCTTCCCGGCGACGACCTCGCGGGCCCACCCCGATGACCGGTGTGCGGGTCCCGCCGGTAACGGCCCAGCACACCCGCCACGGCAACGACCGAGCGAGCACCTCCCGGTGACGCCGGACAGGCCCCCCGCGTCGGCCCGGCAAACCCGTCCCGACGACAGGCATGCGGGCCCCGCCCGGTAACGCCCGACGCAACCGCCCCGGTGACAGCCGGACGGCCCCCTCCCGGTGACAGCCCGGTGGCCCGTTCGTTCCCGGTCACGACCGAACGGGCCCATCCCGGCGACAGCCCGGCGGGCCGACCCGGCAACGGGCCCCGGTCCGGGCCCGTCCGGTGTCATGCGAGCGCCGGTTCCTTCACCGTCGTTCGCGCTCCGCGCGCCTCCGTCAGGGCGAGGCCGGCGACTGAGCCGAGCATCAGTGCGGTGCCGACGAGGGTCGCAGCTGTGAGGCGTTCGCCTAGCAGGGCGATGGCCAGCACCGCCGCGCTGACCGGCTCCAGCAGCATGATCACCGAGACCGTGGCCGACCGGACGACGGCCGCGCCCGCGAAGTAGAGCGCGTAGGCCAGGGCCGTCGGGACCGAGGCGATGTACGCCAGCAGCCACAGCACCCGTACGGGGTCGTCGGTGTGCGGCACCAGCCCTTCCCACAGCGCGAACGGCAGCAGGCACAGGCTGGTGACCGCGAACGCCCCGAGGGTCGAACCGGAGTGGTCGGCTGCGCCGTCGCGGCCCCACCAGCGGGTGAGCAGCGTCATCACGCAGTAGCCGGCCGCCGAGAGCAGGGCGAGCAGCACACCCCACGGCCGTACGGCGGCACCGCCGCTGCCCAGCACCAGCACCCCAAGACCGGCCAGCGCCCCGGCGACGGCGGTCAGGCCGGCCCGGCCGATCCGTTCGCCCATTGTCAGGCGGGCGCCGAGCGCGATGAGGACGGGCCCGGCGCCGAGGGTGACGACGGTCGCCACGGCCAGTCCGGTGGCCGCGACCGCGGCGAAGTAGGCCGTCTGGAACACGGCGAGGCCGACGCCGGTGGCACCGGCCCGCAGCAGCCTGCGGCCGAGCGGCACGGGCACGGCCTGCCGGACGCGCGGGCGCAGCAGGCGCGCGGCGAGCAGCAGGACGAAGCCGATGGCACAGCGCCAGAAGGAGAGGGTGACCGGCCCGATGTCGCTGGTCCGGTAGACCAGCGAGGCGGCCGCGCCGGCGGTGCCCCAGGCGGCACCGGCGACGATCAGATAGAGCAGGCCACGCCCGACGGGCAGGCCAAGAGAAGCATGGGACATGAGTCGTCTCCGCAGAGGTGCAGAAGTTCGGGAGGCACGACCCCGTCGGTCGGGATCGTGCGGACTTCCTCTGCGGGCAGCACCGTTCGGCCCGGCTCGTCGCCGGGCGCGCTCACCGGAGGGCCCGCCTCAGGCGGCCGGAGGCGGAAGAACGAGTGCGTCCGAATGCATGATCCGTACCCTAGGCCGCCGTTCCCCGGGCCGACAACTCCCTTTCCGCCCCGCCGCTCGCCACCGGCTCCGCCGAGCCCTTCGACGGCGTGGAGGACTGCGCGATGAACGCGCCGAGCAGGACGACCGCGCCACCGACGACCTGCGGCGCCGAGAGACGCTCGCCGAGCAGCACCCAGGCCAGCACGGTCGCGATGACCGCCTCCAGGCATGCCACCACACCGGCGACCTGCGGCGAGAGCCGCCGCACGGAGAGCACCCCGGTGACGTACGCCAGGACCGTGGCGACCAGTACGACCCACAGCAGCAGGGCGACGGCCGGGACCGACGTGCCGTTCATGTCCGCGCTGTGCGCGAGCACCGACCAGTCCATGTTCCAGGGTCGTGCCACGACGGTCAGGACGGCGGCGCCGATCAGCAGTCCGTAGGCGATGACCCCGAGCGGGTTCGGGGCCGCGTCGCCCGCGTCGCCGCCCTGGTCGGACAGCACGAAGTAGCCGACCTGGCAGCAGGCCGCGCCGAGCGCGAGCAGCAGTCCGAGGACGTCGAAGCGCAGGCCGGACCACACCTCGACGACACAGGCGAGTCCGCCCGCCGCGAGGACCACGCCGAAGGCGGCGGCCCGGGTGACCGGCCGCCGCTGCACGAACCGGACCCAGCCGAGCACCAGGGCGGGCGCCAGGTACTCGATGAGCAGGGCGACGCCGACGGGTATCCGGGAGAGCGCGGCGAAGTAGCAGGCCTGGACGCCGGCGACGGCGAGCAGGCCGAACCCGGCGAGCAGGGCGGGGCGGCTGCGCAGCAGCGCGCGGTGGCGTACGGCGAGCGGCAGCATGACCAGGGCCGCGCCGGTGGCGCGCAGCCACACCACGTGCAGCGGGTCGAGGCCCGCCTCGATCAGCGGCTTGGCCGCGACACCGGAACCGCCGAAGGCGACCGCGGAAAGGAGCGCGAGACCGAGCCCGACACCCTTGCCGGGGCGGCCCTGACTGATCTGAGACGTACGCACCGGCACATGATGACAGGCGATGACATGAGCGTCATCTTCGATGGCACCTGTCTCACCGCCTGGACGGGGCCATCACCGGGCATAACGAACAAAAGACCCGGAACACCTCGACGGCACGCCCGCCCCGGCCGACCCTCCCGTCCCTCCTCAGTAGGCGGGCCCGCCGTCCGCGGCGTACTCCCCCGGACAGTCCTTGGCATCGTTGTCGAGCCGCGCGGCGAGCTCTCCCGCGTCGATCGCCGCGCGGGTGAGCACCTCGACGGCCCGCGCCTGCGGGTCCACGACGATCGCCGCGAGCAGGTCGAGGCCGCGCGCCAGGTCGTCGCCGCGCCGGGCGGCGCGCTCGCAGGCGTACTCCAAGGCGATGGAGGCCATCGGCGAGAGGCCGTCGGCCTCCGTCACCACGGGCAGGGCGCCGGAGTCCTCGACGGTGCTCTGCCAGCGCAGGCCGTATCCGATGCTGCGCTGCACGAGGTAGCCGAGCAGCCGGGCGATCTGCGGTCCGCCGTCGAACACGGCGCGCACCTCAGGGTCGGACTCCAGAAGCGTGTGCAGCAGATGGGCGGTGTCGATCTGCCGGTCCCCGTCCCGGACGGCCCTTCTGCGGGCACCGGCGACCGCCGCCGCCAGCTCGGCACTGAGCCGGGCGTCGTCGTCCGGACGGAGGGCGTCCTGCCCGGAGGGCGGCTGCCGGGGAACACGGGATTGCACATCGTCCAGCTCACCAGCCTCTCCGGCTCCGGTCATCCCCGGCGGGAAGCATTTCGGCGTCCCACGGGAAGTGGACCCGGGCAGACGGAATCTCCTCCTTACGGATGAGATCGGGACGCATCCGCACAGTCGCTCCCCGGGGAGCACACAGGCGCGCGGGTCGTCTGCGGCTCCCCGGCGCGGAGAGCACGGAGGGGGCCCGGGCCCCGCGGCCGACCGTCAGTCCTCGTCGGCGAGGATCAGGTACAGCTTCTTGCGGGCCTCGTTGATGACGGCGAGCGCCTTCTCGCGCTGCTCCTTGCTGCCCGTCTTCCACACCTGCCCGAAGGCCTCCATCAGGCCGAAGCCGGCCTGCCGGATCTCGCCGAGGGCCTCCCAGTCGACTCCGCGCGAGGCCTCCTCCCAGGGCGCGTCCGGCCCCTCTTCGGCGGCGGTACGGCCCGCCTCGGTGAGCGAGAACAGCTTCTTGCCACCTTCGCTCTGACTGACGATCAGGCCCTCGTCCTCCAGCAGTTGGAGGGTGGGATAGACCGAGCCGGGGCTGGGCTTCCACGCGCCGCCGCTGCGCTCGGCGATCTCCTGGATCATCTCGTAGCCGTGCATGGGACGGTCCTTCAGCAGGGCCAGGATCGAGGCCCGTACATCACCGCGCCGGGCCCGGCCGCGCGGTCCGCCGCGCCCTCGCCCGCCCCAGTGCCCCGGGCCGAAACCCGGTCCGAAGCCGGGGCCGAAACCCGGTCCGCCCGGGCCGAAGGGCCCGAAGGCCGCCCGGCGCTCCTCGAAACCGCCGCGGCCGCGCCGGGGACCGCCCTGCCGGTGCCCGTGCTCGAATCCATGGGTACGCATCGCAACCACTCCATTCCATCGTCGATCTGTCACGATGCTTCAACGATATATCGGAACAGCTCGCTTGGCCACCCTCTCCGAACTGCGACTGACCTGTGTCAGTGGGTGTTGATCGACTGCCACGGAAGGCCGATCGATTGACTTCTGTGACAATTAGGGATGACTGCCTGCGGGGTTTGTGACAGTGGAGGATGACCGCAGACGGCGACGATCACTCTGCTCGACGGGTCTGTAGTGTGCGGCAATGACAAGAAGCGAGCGGCTCGCGGAGCAGTTGGACTGGTACTGGCGCAAGAACCTGCGGCCACGGCTGGACGGTCTTACCGACGAGGAGTACTTCTGGGAGCCGGTGCGCGGCTGCTGGAGCATCCGCCCACGTGGCACGTCGGCCGCACCGATGTTGGAAGGCTCGGGGGAATGGACGATGGACTCCGCGTCCCCTGCCCCGGTGCCGGCACCGGTGACCACGATTGCCTGGCGGCTGGCGCACATCATCGTCTCGTGCCTGGGCTATCGGGTCGGATGGTACTTCGGCGGCCAGGACGTCGACTCCCAGACATTCGCCTACGCGGGGACCGCTGACGAGGCGCTGAAACAGCTCGATGAGATGTATGGGAGATGGAACGCGGGGGTCCGCGAGCTCTCCGACGCTGACCTGGACAATCCGCCCACGGTGGGTCTCGAGCGGTTTCCCATGGAGAACAGGGTCCTGCACGTCAACAGGGAGCTGATCCATCACGGCGCCGAGATTTCCCTGCTGCGCGACCTCTACCGCTGGCAGGACGGAGCCGTGCCGCGCCGAATATGACTTTCGGTAACCGGCGATCGAGCTTCGAAAACCTACGTGGACCCGTGACGCTCCGTGGCTGCTGCCGAGAGGCCTTTCAACCTTCCCCACGTTCTTCTTCGGGACAGGACAGCGTCGTCTTCCGTCGTCGATATGCCTTCTGGCGGCAGCGCTGGGAGCATGTCCGGCGCTGTGACCTGCGGCTTCCTTCTGGCATAGGGCCTGAACAGCCTGGGCAGCGCGGTGATTCAAGGGATTCGTTGCGGGTCGAGCTGCAGGTCCCGGCAACGGGACGGGGCTTGGGGTTGTCGCCGCACGTTGCTCTCCGGATGACCGGTAGGCCCGCTGACGGCATCGGGCTGAACACGTGCGGCGCCGTGACTGTCCGCGGCCAGGAGGCAGCGGCTGTTCGCAGATCTCGCATGTGCGGGGCGGGTCCGGTGTACGCAGTGGTCTTGTTCTCCAGCGGTAGGCGGACTGGCGGCAGCGTTGCGAGCACGTGCGTCGTCGGCTCTTCGCGGTGCCCGGTGCCAGGGGGCCTTCGCAGACCGGACAGGCCGGGGGTGAGTCGCCCTCCGGGTTCGAAGGCGCCTGGGCGGCCTGTTGGTTGCGTTGCTGTCGTTCGAGGTAGGCGGTCCGTCGGCAGGCCGACGAGCAGAGCGGGCGGCGCTGGCCGATCTGTATCCGCATGACTTTGCCGCAGATCCGGCAGGGTTCCCGGCGCCACTCGCTGGCGGGGTAACGCTTGCGGTGTCTCCTCTGGCGACAGGCCCTCGAGCAGGTCAGGGGTTTGGCGCCGAACATCGACTTGCGCCGGATCGGGGCCCCGCATTCCTTGCACTCGACCGTGTTCAGGATCAGCTGAAGATCGGCCAGGTCACGGCTGGCGGCCGCGGCGATGCGGGGCCAGGTCGGTCTGCCGAGGTGTTGGGGTGGTTCGGCACGGTATTTCCGCAGGTAGGCGGGAGGAAGGAAGTTCGCCTGGGCCAGGCGTGTGATGAACGAGGCGGCTCCTTCTACGCGCTGCGGACGGACCGTGAACGGAAGGCGGGCGACCTCGGTGTCCGGGGCCGGCGACGTCATCCGTCGGTGCCGGGCTGTTTGCGGCGGGAGGCGATGTCGAGGTCGACGGCCAGCAGTCCTGCTTTGGTGATCTTTTCGGTGCCGGTGAGGATGGCGTCGACGGCGGCCCCGCGGAGCTGGTGGGACAGGGTGCCGATCATGCCGCCGGTGCGGGCGTGCAGGAACCGGTCCAGGCGGGTGAGGGTGCCGGGCTTGTGCTGGTGCAGCAGGAGGTTCGCCCCCAACTGGGCGACCAGGGCCTTCCATTCCGCGTTGTAGGGGAAGGGGTGGGTGTCCACTGCCGTGAACCGGGCGGCGATCTGGTCGCCGCGGGTTCCGGTCAGGAGACTGCTGTCCTCGATGTCGATGCCCGCGTAGGCGAAGGTCGCCGGGATCCGCTCGGAGAAGTACTTGAGTGTGTCGGATGCGTCGGCTCCGGTGCGGGTCTGCAGCGAGATGTTGTGGATTTCGTCGACCAGGACGAGGCTGGTGCGGGCCTTGGTGCAGACGCCGACCACGGCTTCGGTGAGGTCGGTGATGTTGGAGCTTCGCAGGACCGGGAGGCCGAGGAACCGGGCGAACTCGGCGGCGATCATGCGGGGGGGGTCGCGGCGGGCGGAACGGTGATGTAGATGACCGGTATGCGCTCGTCTTGCCCGGGGTGCCGGCGACGGTCCTGGAGTTCGTGGGCCAGGCCCAGCTGGGTCAGGGCGATCGTCTTGCCGGTGTTGGCCGGACCAGTGACGATCAGGCCCCGGCGTGCGCTGATGGCACCGCGGTTGAGGACGGTCAGGCGACGTCCGCAAGTGACGGTGCGGCGGACGGTGGAGGTGGCGACCACCTGGAGACGGGCGTGGTGGTCGAGCCGGTCCTCGTCGTAGTCGTACTTCTCCTCTTTGCTCAGGGCATCGTACTCGTTCTTCGTCAGCACGGTCATCGTGGTGCTGGTCGTCGACGCGACGAACTGCTGCCAGCCGGGCAGGACGGTCAGGTACTGGCCGAAGTCGTCGTGCGGGCCGCTGCCGGCCATCGTCGTCATGATCTCTTCCAGGGATCCTCGAGCGGGTCGAAGAGCCCCAGCGGGATCACCTCGGCCATGGTTTCCTCGTCCTCCGCCGGCTCGTGCGGGGCGGGCTCGCCCTGCGTGTTCGTCGGTGGCGGCGCTGTGGCTGCCGTCGGCGTGGTGGCCTTGGTGCGGGCCGCGACGCGGCGGTCCTTCTTGGCCGTTGCGGCTTTCCGGCTCTTCTTCGCCGCCGGCCGGGCGGGGCCGGCGTGTGCGCGGGTGAGCAGGGCGGCCACTGCTTGGGCGAGTTCTTCCTCGGTGGCCTTGGACAGTTGGTGGCTGACGTGGTCCCAGGCCAGGTCGCCGAAGGGGACCGGAGCCCGGTTCAGGTACTTCCAGGTCGCCTGGATCCATTCGCCGCCGCCGCGGTGATTGCGTACCCAGACGCGGGAGACGTCGTAGGGGTCGCGGTGGACCTCCCAGAGTCCGCGTTTGGCGGTGATGCCCGAGTCGCGGCGTCGCATCGGCCCGAGTTCGGGGGCGTCGTAGGTGCGGTTGTTGATCCGGATGCCGTAGGAGTTGACGGCCCGCCAGGCCGCGGGCAGGAGTTCGATGTAGTCCTGGCCGCTGAGTGCGACCGGGACGTAGCCGCAGGCCTCGACCAGGGCGGCGTACTTCTGGTTGGGGGTGAACAGGCGTCCCGGGTGGTCGGGATCACGCAGCCCCTCGTGCGGGCGGTTCTGCCAGTGGGCGACGATCCACTCGTCCAGCAGGTCCTGGAGTTCAGGCAGTGACCACAGGTTCTCCTCCTCCGGGTACCGGCCGCGGTGGTCGGTGTTGCGGCCGGTGTAGCCGGGGAGGAACTGGGCGAACATCGTCGCGACGGAGCCCAGCATTTTCTCGATGTGGCCCTTCTCGAAGGGCGAGCCCTTGTGCGTGGGTTGGAAGTCGATCTCCAGGAACCGGCAGGAAGCCCGGAAGTTGTGCGAGACGAACACCTTGCCGTGATCGCAGACGATCATCTCCGGGACGATCACCGGCTTGGCTGCGGCGTGCTCGAGGCGTTCGTCGATGGTCAGCAGGCGGCGGTGCGGCAGCACCGAGCGCGACATCTTCAGTGCGTCGATCCAGCCCGGCCGCATCAATTCCGGCGTGACCGTGCGGGCCAGCAGCACGCTGGCGTCGACCGACTTCGTGGTGGGTCTGAGCACCACCGCGGTGAGCGTCCTGGACGCGACGTCGATCATGCCGGTCAGTTCGACCTTGCCGACCACTCCGTCGTCGAGGCGGACCATGACGTCCAGCGGAGTGGAGTCGATCTGCATGACCTCGCCCGGAGCCGACACCGTCAGCTCTCCGAACGGGGCAGCGGCCCCGTGGGCCTTCGACCTGCGGGTGACCGCCGACCCGGTCGTGTGCGTGCCCGCCGCCAGCCTGTCCAGCAGCCGGTAGAGCGTTCGCCGCGACGGCAGTCCGGCCAGGTCCCCGCCGTTCTCCCGGAGGATCTCCCCCGTCCTCCAGATCAGGTAGGACCCGTTGCGCGTCGAGGTCTCGACGCCCTCTTTGATCGCCTGCCGCATCGCCGCGACGACGGTGTCCGGTGCCTCACCGAACTCCTTGCGCTTGCGGACCGAACGGTGGTCCACGAGCCTGGCCAGTCCGACCAGGCCGTCCTCCGTGTAGCGGCGTCGCCGCAGCCCCACCGCCCCGGACTTGATCTCGTGGCCGAGAGCCGCGAGTTCGGCAGCCTTGGTCTTCTGGCGTGAGGTCACGGACGTGCCCGGTCCGTAGCCCGGCCGTGGCGGTGTTCCGGGTTCGACGCCGGGTGGCAGGCCGTGCAGGACCTCGAGGATGTGTTCTTCCCACCAAAGTGCCCGCTTCATCACGTCGGGAGCGAAGGTCTCCAGCAGGCCGGACGGGGGCAGCGGCATGCGTTCGGGCTGGAAGAGGATCTCGAAGTCCGCGGTCTCGAACAGGTCGATCAGAGCGACCACTCGGTGCGGTGTCTCAGTGTCCTCCAGCACCGCCGCCTGTGCGGTGACCTCGAGAACCCCCCTGACCTGGCCCTCGAACCGGATCCGCTGGCCGACCGCCAAGGCCGGCGGCCGCTTCAGGCTGCCCATGCGTTTCCTTCCGTCCAGACCAGGCTGTCGGTCTCCATCAGTCCTCCCACCAGGTCCGTCTTCAAGGCACCGGACCACAGCAGATGGAACAGCACCGGCAGAACCTGCAGACGGTCTCCGACCAGCCCGGCGCCGTCCCAGAGCCCCATCGGTTCGCGGAAGACCTCCAGCAGCCGGGCCGCCACCGGCGCCGGTCGAGCGCAGCGGGCCCGCCGATACCGGGACAGCCAGCGGACATTCGCCATGAACACCGACTCGGGCCGCCCGGCCCACTCGAACTCCCAGCCCACGGCCCGGCAGGCATGCCCGGTCGCGTCGAACGCCTCCTGCGTCGCCTCATCCATCTCGTCCGCGGCCCGGACGTCAACGATGCGGGCGCCGCCGTCGGACAGCCGGACGAAGTAGTCGGGAGCGTGCCGACGCTTGCGGGTGCCGTCGTGCCAGTGCAGCCAGAACGGCTGCGAGGCGATCGCGACCACGTGCGGATCACGGTCCAGCAGGATCAGCCGGTCCCGCTCCAGCCACGACTCGTAGCCGACGTGATCCCGCATCGTCGACGAGTAGTACCAGCCCGCGAACCCGTGGCCGTCCTTGCGCCAGCTGAACTCCCGTACCGGGTCCACAGCCTCGAACGGCATGTCCCAGCTGGCCCCCAGGGATCGGCGCACGAGCGTGCCGTTGACGGAAAAGGCCAGGTCAAAGGCCGCCAGGGCAACCTCTTCGAACACACCGACAGGTGCCCCCACCACGTCCCCCGCGTACCTGTACACCGAATGATCAACCTGCGGTGGCACAAACTAGCGTTGATCATCCTTCAGTGGCAATCGATCAGCGATCACTGGCACAGGTCAGCGACTTCCCCTGCCCCAAGGCCGCAGGCCCTGGATTGGCCTTGGTTCGCCACTCGCCGGAGCCCTTACCGTCTGGGCATGCGGATTCGAATCGTCGACGCCTTCACCGACCGCCCGTTCACCGGCAACCCCGCGGGGGTGCTGCTGCTGGACGCCTTCCCCGAGGACGACTGGCTCCAGAAGGTGGCGCTGGAGGTCAACCACGCCGAGACGGCGTTCGCCCACCGACTGCCGGAGGGCGGCGAGGCCGACTGGGCACTGCGCTGGTTCACGCCCGCCACCGAGGTCGCGATGTGCGGTCACGCCACCCTCGCCACCGCCCATGTCCTGCGTACGACGGGCGCTCACGAGGGGCCCGTGCGCTTCGCCACCCGCAGTGGTGTGCTGATTGCCGACCCCGCCGGCGACGGCGCGATCACCCTGGACTTCCCGACCGCCCCGCTCACCGCGGTGGACGTGCCCGACGGGGTCGCCCGGGCCCTGGGTGCCGAGCCCCGCACCGCCTACGACACCGGGGCCAACGTCGGCGACCTGGTCCTGGAGCTGGCCGACGAGAAGACCGTCCGCGGCCTCGCCCCGGACCACAAGGCCCTCGCCGCCTACTCCGCCCGCGGCATCATCGCCACCGCCCGCGCCGAGGACCCCGCCCGCGGCTACGACTTCGTCTCCCGGTGCTTCTTCCCCAACGTCGGCATCGACGAGGACCCGGTCACCGGCAGCGCCCACACGGCCCTGGCCCCCTACTGGTCCGAACGCCTCGGCCGCCCCGACCTCACCGGGCTCCAGGCCTCCGCCCGCTCCGGCCTGGTACGCACCGGCCTGCGCGGCGACCGCACCCTGCTCACCGGCCACGCGGTCACCGTCATCGAGGGCGACCTGCTCGTCTAGTGCTGCGACCGGAAAGGTTTGCCGGAAAGCTCGCGGCGTCCGGTGCTGGGGGCACCTCCCACGCCCTTCAGGCAGTGGGGGAGCATCGCAAGGCGGAGCATCACCCGCGTACTGGATGTACTCGGGTGATGCGACAACGCGGCTGGGGGTCCCCCTGCTCGAAGAGCTTGGGGGAGCCGTGCCGGGCGTCGCGAGCCGGTACGCCGAGGGGGCGTACGACACTGTCGTACGCCCCCTGGCGAGTTCCCCGTGCCGCTCACGCCGTCGGCAGCCAGCCCACCTTCCCGGCCAGCAGGGCGTAGCCCACGAACGCGCCGATGTCGAGCAGGGAGTGCGCCACGACGAGCGGGCCGACCCGGCCCCACCGCCGGTACAGCCAGACGAAGACCACGCCCATCACCATGTTGCCGACGAAGCCGCCGACGCCCTGGTAGAGGTGGTACGAGCCGCGCAGTACGGAACTGGCCACCAGCGCGGACCCCGGGGTCCAGCCCAACTGTCCGAGCCGGCGCAGCAGATAGCCGACGACGATGACCTCTTCGAGGACGGCGTTCTGCAGCGCGGACAGGATCAGCACCGGGAACTTCCACCACACGGCGGGCAGCGCCTCGGGCACCACGGTGAGGTTGAAGCCGAACGCGCGGGCTGCCAGGTAGAAGGCGATGCCGGTGCTGCCGATCACCGCCGCGACCAGCGCTCCGCGGCCGAGATCCGGCCAGGGGCGGGTGCGGTCGAAGCCGAGCGTGCGCAGGCTCCGCCCCTCGCGCAGCAGGAAGTGGGCGACGAGGGCCACGGGGATCAGGGCCGTGGCGATCCCGAAAAGCTGCCAGGCGAGGTCGAGCCAGGGACGGCCCGGGGCGGCGGAGGCGTTGAGCGTGGTGGCCTGGTCCTTGAGCCCACCGGGTTTGGTGACCGACCCGACAAAGCTGATCAGCGCGGACACCCCGCTCGCCCCGAGCGAGAGCCCGAGGACGAGCAGTGTCTCGTCGCGGAGGATCCGCCGCGACGGCCGCTCCTGCGGTTGAGAGTCGCCCACCGGCTGTGACTCCGCCAGCACACCTGCCTCCAGTTCGGTCGTCCCACCACGGGGCGCGCCGGCCCGCCGCACGGGTACGGCCGGATTCCGGCACGGGTGCGCACGCGCGGCGCCACCGTCGTGGGACGTCACAGCTTGCCCGATCCCTCCCCCGCGGGCACGAGTGCCCCCGCCTACGGCGAGGCGGCACCGACGGCTGGGCCCGTCCGCGGTTCAAGGCACAGGGCATCGCAGGTCGTCGCGGGACAGCACACCTAGCCTGCCGGGACCGGTTCCGGCAGGCCGATCGGCCAGGTGTGGACCGGCTCGCCGAACTTCGTCAGCTCGCGGTAGCGCCGGGTCGTGGCGGCCAGGGCGGCTTCCCGGCCCATCCCCTGCTCCAGCGCCTGGTGGAAGGTGGCGGCCTGCCACTCCGCGCCGTTGGTCCGGCGCCGGCACCGCTCCTCGATCACGCCCAGATACAGGTCCCGGTCGGCGCGCTCCACGCCCCAGGCCCTCAGTCCGGCCTCCGCGAGCGGCAGCAGTTCGTCACGGACGAGAGTGACGGCGTCGACCTCGGCCGTGCCCGAGTGGCGTCCGCGCCGGGGCCAGGTGAACCGGGCGTCGATGCCGTGCCGGCAGGCGGCGTCGAAGTTGGCGGCCGCGGCCTCGAAGGGCAGCCGGGTCCACACCGGCCGGGGCTCTTCGGCCAGGGCGCGCACGAGGCCGTAGTAGAAGGCCGCGTTGGCGATCACATCGGTGACGGTGGGTCCGGCGGGCAGCACCCGGTTCTCCACGCGCAGGTGCGGCACGCCGTCCGCGACGTCGTAGACCGGGCGGTTCCAGCGGTAGACGGTGCCGTTGTGCAGGACCAGCTCGGCCAGCTTGGGCACGCCGCCCGCCTCCAGCACGTCGAGGGGGTCCTCGCCGTCGCAGATCGGCAGCAGGGCCGGGAAGTAGCGCAGGTTCTCCTCGAAGAGGTCGTACGCCGAGGAGATCCACCGTTCGCCGAACCAGGTGCGCGGCCTCACTCCCTGGGCCTGGAGCTCGGGCGGGCGGGTGTCGGTGGACTGCTGGAACAGCGGCGGCCGCGACTCCCGCCACAGCTCGCGACCGAAGAGGAAGGGCGAGTTGGCGCCGACGGCTATCTGCGCGGCGCAGGCGGCCTCTGCCGCGTTCCACACGTCCGCGAAACGGCCCGGGGTGACCTGGAGGTGCAGCTGCACGGAGGTGCAGGCGGCCTCGGGCGCGATGGACTTCGAGGTGCAGGTGAGATGTTCCACGCCCTCGATGTCGAGGGTGAAATCCTCTCCGCGGGCCGCCACGATCTGATCGTTCAGCAGCACGTAGCGGTCGACGTCGGAGAGATTGGAGGACACCAGGTCGTCCCGGCCGAGGGTGGGCAGAATGCCGATCATCGCTATTCCGGCGTCCACCTCACCGGCTTTCCGGTCGGCATATGCCAGTGACGTCCGCAGCTCCTCGGCGAGCTGGTCGAATACCCGGCCGCCCAGTCGGTGTGGGGCAATGTTGACTTCCAGATTGAACATGGCGAGTTCTGTTTGGAAGTCACGGCTCGCGATGCGCTCGAGAACTTGCGCATTCAGCATTTTCGGCATGCCGTCGGAGCCGACCAGATTCAATTCGATCTCCAGCCCCATGAGGTTCTTCGGCCGGTCGAACCGCTTCTCTTCCAGCAACCGCTCCAGCCCCGTCAGGCACCGCCGCAGCTTGTCGCGGTACCGGTTTCGGTCCGACAGGTCCAACTGGCCGGCGACGACCTTCTCCCCCATCGCAGCGTCCCTCCTCGCAAGGCGGACCGAAGATCCGGCCGCCGGGGTCCCGGTCAGGAGGGATGATGCCCCGCCAACGCGATCGATAACGTCCCGCTCCCGCCCCGCACCGACTACTCTGGTCCTGTGTGACCGGAGGCACATTCACGGGGCATGCGGCAGCCAGCAGTTTCGGGTACCCCACGAAACTCGTGAAAAACGCCGACAAGATCAGGCCGACCGCCGTGCGGGCACAACCCGAGGTCATCGCGATACGGCTGACGCGGAGCAGGGATGATTCCCGATCAACTCCGACTGAATAGGCTCTTGCCGTTCACATCGAAAACAGCTAGGCGAAACATCACCTGAACATTTGTCGTATAAACTCTGCACCACAGCAGAAGTTGGCGCCCACAGCCCTGAACCCTGTCAGGAGCCCGTGCGGCAGGCCGCGCCCCGCACCCCTCGCTCACCAGAGCCCGGCCCCAGCCTGCTCCTGCCCTGAGAGCAGACAACGCCGTCCGCACCCAGCCCGCCCTCGCGCCACCGTGCCTGCCGAATGAGAGGCGACCCACCATGCCGCTGCATGTACCCCCGGCTCCCGCGCCCGCCCTGCGCTCCGTCCTCACGGCACTCGGTTCCCCCACCGCGGTCCGCGAGGCCGGGTCCCCCGCACTGCGCTCGGCCCAGGAGCCCGCGATCCCCGAGCTTCCGCTGCCGGTGCACGTCCTGGACCGGATCACCCCCGAGGGAATCTCCGCGACCAGGCTGGCCGGATGGCGCTTCCTGATCCGCTGCGGCGACCACGCGGTGGCGGCGGCCGAGACCATCCTGACCCCCGACGGCTGGACCTTCTCGCACTTCTTCGAGGGCCCCTACGTCGCCTCCACCGAGCGCGCGTTGCGCCAGGCGGAGGCCCTGAGCCAGCCGTACCAGCCGCGACTGCTGTCCATACCCAGCCTGTACATGCTCACGCTGTGGCTGCACGGCGCCCTCTCGGACGACGGCGCCACCGGCCACCCCGCCGCCACCGACCTGCTCGTGCCGCTCGCGCCGGCCCCGCCCGGTATCGCGGCCTACCTTCCGCACCAGGTCGCCGACCTGCTCCCGCTCCTCACCCACCGGGTGACCCCGATCCGGCTCATGGGCTCCCGCGCCTGACCGCCCGCCCGCCGATCGGCCTCGTACCCCGCTGCCGGAATCCCCGGCGGCGGGGTACGACGCCGTTCAGCCGCCGAAGACACTCGTACGTGGCGAAATCCGCTCGCACGACCCGCGTTCGCGACAGGGGGTCCCATCGGACTAGCCCCATCCGGCCAGTGCGAACCATCCGAAGAGGCGGTGCTGTCGGGATGAACCGCTCGTGCGTGTGACGCGTCTCCAACCGGTGAGAAGCGGTGCTGCGAAATCCCTGCGGAATCAGGCCCGTGGGGGAACACTGGTTTTGGACCGACTCGACAACGGGGGGCGGCCATGGAGAACACCATCAGCCGCGGGACACGTACGACAGCCGACAGCGACCACACGACAGAGCGAAAGATCCCATCAATGTGCCAGCATCAGCCACCGTGCCCGTCAGCCGACTCCGCCGACCGGGAATCCGCCCGTCTCGTGGCGCACCACCCGGAGCAGGGCTGGAGCCTGCTGTGCAACGGCGTCCTGTTCTTCGAGGACACCGGTGAGCTCCTGCCGGACGGCCAGATCATCGCCCCGCACCGCCCGCTGGGCGCCGACCGGGTGGTGACCGCCGCCTGAGCACCACCGGGCGGCTTCGGCGAACCGCCCGCGGATCACCAGGGGCCGGCGCGCACGTCCGCGCGGACCGGCCCCGACGCGTGTCCGGGGCCGACAACTCTCGGTGACCGGTCGGTGACATCGTCGCCGTCCCGGGAGCCGCCCGTCACGGCGTAGGTCCGGATGCCTCCCGCCACCGACGCTGCACGGGGCCGCCGACGGTCAGCCGCCGACGGGTCGGCGCGGATGCCGCGCCTGGTAGTCGAACCAGTCGAAGGCCGCGCTGCCCTCGGTGACGTACATGCCGATCACCCGCCCGGTGAAGCCGGCCGCGACCTGGGTGGACAGATAGCGCCCGTCGAGTTCGGCCAGCGCCAGCGTGCCCTCCGGGCCCTCGGCCGAGAAGGCGATCACGTCCGGGCCGGCCGCGCGGACCCCGGTCGCCGCCCGCACGCCGGTGGCGGGCCGGTCCGGAGCCGTGACCGTGGGCGGGGGCACGTCGTCCGTGCGGATGTCCACGACCAGGGTGAGCGGTCCGGGCGGCACCGGGTACTCCGCGATCCGCTGCCGCAGCGGCCCGATCCGGGCGACCACGCCCACCACTCCCCCGCCGATCTCCACGTCGTAGTGGTGCGCCTCGTCCAGCCGGACGGACAGGCCGGCCCGGCCCGAGCCCGCCTCGACGCGCACCGCCACCCGGCAGTCGGGGTGCTGCTGCCGGCGTCCGACGAAGGTGTGGCCGGGCCGGTCGAGGCTGTCGCCGGTCGCGTGCAGCGTCAGTCGGCCGTGCTGTTCGCTCAGCGACCAGGAGCCCGCCGGCCTGCTGCGCGGGGAGATCCAGACCGGCGCCAGGGACGGCGCGTCGAAGTCGTCCCGGTCGGGCTGCGGCGGCAGGGGGTGCCAGGCCGCGGGCGCCGGATGCCGCTCGCGCACCGGTCCGACCCGCGGCCACCCGTCCACCCACTCCACCGGGGTCAGGAAGGTCTCCCTGCCGAGCACGTGGAACTCCGGGAACCATCCCCCGGGGCGGGTGCCGAGCAGCACCATCCACCAGGTGCCGTCGGCCGCCTGCACCAGGTCGGCGTGGCCCGTGCACTGGACGGGCAGGTCGGTGCCGCGGTGGGAGAGGACCGGGTTGTCCGGCGCGGGTTCCCAGGGGCCGCGCGGGGAGCGGGCGCGGGCGATCGAGACACCGTGGCCGTGCCCGGTGCCGCCCTCGGCCAGCATGAGGTACCACCAGGTGCCGATCCGGTACAGGTGCGGCGCCTCCGGGTGCTGAAGCCCCGTCCCCGACCAGGCCGGCAGCGGCCCTTCCAGGACCTTGCCGGTCGCCGGGTCGATCCTGGCCACCCGCACCCCGGCGACGGCGCACCAGCAGGAGCCGTCGTCGTCCCAGGCGAGGTCGGGGTCGATCCCGGGCAGGTCGATCCGGACCGGGTCCGACCAGGGCCCCCGCGGATCCTCGGCGCTGACCAGGAAGGTGCCCCCGGCCGCGACGTTGGTGGTGATCACGTAGAAGCGGCCGTCGTGGTGGCGGATCGTCGGGGCGTAGATGCCGGCGGAGACGGGGAGGTCGTCCGGCAGCTCCAACTGCCCCGGCCGGTCCAGCACGTTGCCGATCTGCCGCCAGTGCACCAGGTCGCGGCTGTGGAACAGCGGGACCCCGGGGAAGTACTCGAAGCTGGAGCACACCAGGTAGTGGTCCTCGCCCACCCGGCACACGCTGGGATCGGGGTGGAAGCCTCCGATCACGGGGTTCTCGTACGTCCGCACGGCGGTCGGTCCCTTCACTTCCCGTCACCCCTCACTGAATCCTCGAAACTTTCGCCACTGACGGCGAACCTTCCGGAGCCGCACTGTAGGTGCGGCTCCGGAAGGCGACAAGGGTGCGCGGGGCGCGGGCGGGCCGTCAGCGGCCCGTGGTCAGTTCCCTGAGCGCGATGTTGAGTTGGAGGACGTTCACCCGCGGCTCGCCGATGAAGCCGAGGGTGCGGCTCTCGGTGTGATCCCGCACCAGGTGCTCGACCCGCGCCACGGACAGGTGGTTGCGCTCCGCCACTCGGTGCGCCTGGAGCAGCGCGTACGCCGGGGAGATGTCCGGATCCAGACCCGAACCCGAGGAGGTCACGGCGTCGGCCGGAACCTGGGAGGGCTTCACCTTGTAGTCGGACGTGGAGTTGACCCTGACCACCTCGGCCCGGGCCTGCTCGATGGCCTTGACCAGCTTGGGGTTGTCGGCGGCGAGGTTGGTGGCGCCGGAAAGGATCAGCTTGTACTGGGTGTTCAGGGTGCTCGTGCCCAGCCCGGCGGCCGGGCGCGGCTGGAAGTAGTCGAGGCCGTAGTGCTGTTGCCCGATCAGGGAGGAGCCCACGACCCTGCCACTCTCCCTGACCTCCGAGCCGTTGGCCCGGTGCCCGAGGAGGGCCTGGGCCACGCCCGTGACGACGAGCGGGTAGACGACGCCGGTGAGCAGGGTCAGCGCGAGCAGTGCCCGCAGGCCCGCCGCCAGCAGACGGCCGGTGTTCGCGAAGGACTGGTTCATGTGCGTCAGCCGATCCCGGGAATCAGGGAGATGATCAGGTCGATGAGCTTGATCCCGACGAAGGGCGCGATCAGCCCGCCGAGGCCGTAGACGGCGAGGTTGCGGCGGAGCATCCGGTCCGCGCTCGTCGGCCGGTAGCGCACACCCCGCAGGGCGAGCGGCACCAGCGCGATGATGACCAGCGCGTTGAAGACGACCGCGGACAGGATCGCCGAGTCCGGAGAGGACAGCTGCATGATGTTCAGCTTGTCCAGGCCCGGGTAGACCGCGGCGAACAGGGCCGGGATGATCGCGAAGTACTTCGCCACGTCGTTGGCGATGGAGAACGTCGTGAGCGCACCGCGGGTGATCAGGAGCTGCTTGCCGATCTCGACGATCTCGATCAGCTTGGTCGGGTCGGAGTCGAGGTCGACCATGTTGCCGGCCTCCTTGGCGGCCGACGTACCGGTGTTCATCGCCACGCCGACGTCGGCCTGGGCCAGCGCGGGCGCGTCGTTGGTGCCGTCACCGGTCATCGCGACCAGCTTGCCGCCGCTCTGCTCGCGCCTGATCACGGCCATCTTGTCCTCGGGCGTGGCCTCGGCGAGGAAGTCGTCGACACCGGCCTCGTCCGCGATCGCCCGGGCGGTCAGCGGGTTGTCACCCGTGATCATGACGGTTTTGATGCCCATCCGGCGAAGTTCGGCGAAGCGTTCCCGCATGCCGTCCTTGACCACGTCCTTGAGGTGGATGACGCCCAGGACCCGGGCGCCGTCCTGGTCCTGCGCGGCGACCAGCAGCGGTGTGCCGCCGGCCGCGGAGATCTCCTTCGAGAGGCGGTCGGCGTCCTCGGCGATCCGCCCGTCCTGCTCCTCGACCCAGGCGATGACGGATCCCGTCGCGCCCTTGCGGATCCTGCGGCCGTCCACGTCCACGCCGGACATCCGGGTCTGGGCGGTGAACGCGATCCACTCGGCTCCGGCCAGTTCGCCCTGGTGCCGCTCGCGCAGCCCGTACTTCTCCTTGGCCAGCACCACCACGGAACGGCCCTCGGGCGTCTCGTCGGCCAGCGAGGAGAGCTGGGCGGCGTCCGCCAGTTCGGCGGCGGTGGTACCGCGCACCGGGACGAACTCCGCGGCCCTGCGGTTGCCGAGGGTGATCGTGCCGGTCTTGTCCAGCAGCAGCGTCGACACGTCGCCGGCGGCCTCCACCGCCCGTCCCGACATCGCCAGCACATTGCGCTGGACCAGCCGGTCCATGCCCGCGATGCCGATGGCCGACAGCAGCGCGCCGATCGTCGTCGGGATCAGGCAGACCAGCAGCGCGACCAGCACCACCATGGTCAGGTGCGTGCCCGCGTAGTCGGCGAACGGCGGCAGTGTGGCGCAGGCGAGAAGGAAGACGATCGTCAGCGAGGCCAGCAGGATGTTCAGCGCGATCTCGTTCGGCGTCTTCTGCCGGGCGGCGCCCTCGACGAGGCCGATCATCCGGTCGATGAAGGTCTCGCCGGGCTTGGTGGTGATCTTGATGACGATTCGGTCGGACAGCACCCTGGTGCCGCCGGTCACCGCGGACCGGTCGCCGCCGGACTCGCGGATCACGGGCGCCGACTCGCCGGTGATGGCCGACTCGTCGACCGAGGCGACGCCCTCGACGACGTCCCCGTCGCCGGGGATGACGTCGCCCGCCTCGCACACGACGAGGTCGCCGACGTGCAGCTCGGTGCCGGGGACCTCGGTCCCGTCCACCCGGTGCGCCACGGTGTCGGTCTTGGCCCGGCGCAGGGTCTCCGCCTGCGCCTTGCCACGGCCCTCGGCTACCGCCTCGGCGAGGTTGGCGAAGACGACGGTCAGCCAGAGCCAGGCGCTGATCGCCCAGCCGAACCAGTCGCCCGGCCTGGTGAGGGAGAAGGCGGTGGTCAGCAGCGAGCCGATCCACACCACGAACATCACCGGTGACTTGACCATCACCCGCGGATCGAGCTTGCGGCAGGCGTCGGGCAGCGACCTGACCAGCTGCCGGGCGTCGAAGAGACCGGCACCGACCCGGCTCGGTCCGGACGGGTGCCCGGTGGGCACGTCGCTGTGCGGTGCCCGGGTCCTGGTGACTGCGGACATGGAGTCCTCGTGGTTCTGTGTGGAGGTGGTCATCACGCCAGCCCCTCGGCGAGCGGGCCCAGTGCGAGGGCCGGGAAGTACGTCAGACCGACGACGATCAGGACGGCGCCCACCAACATGCCGGTGAACAGCGGTTTCTCGGTGCGCAGGGTGCCCGCGGTGACCGGCACCGGCTGCTGCGCGCCCAGGGAGCCGGCCAGGGCGAGGACGAACACCATGGGCAGGAAGCGGCCGAGCAGCATGGCGAGCCCGGTCGTGGTGTTGAACCAGTCGGTGTTGGCGTTCAGGCCGGCGAAGGCCGAACCGTTGTTGTTCGCGGCCGAGGTGTAGGCGTAGAGCACTTCGGAGAATCCGTGCGCGCCCGGGTTGAGCGCCGAGTGCGGCGGGGTCGGCAGGGCCATCGAGAAGGCGCTGAACACCAGCACCAGCGCCGGGGTGATCAGGATGTAGACGGCGGCCAGCTTGATCTCCCGGGAGCCGATCTTCTTGCCCAGGTACTCGGGTGTGCGCCCGACCATCAGACCGGCGATGAAGACCGCGATGACGGCCATGATCAGGATGCCGTACAGGCCGGAGCCGACCCCGCCGGGCGCGATCTCGCCGAGCATCATGCCGAGCATCGCGATCCCGCCGCCGAACCCGGTGAGCGAGGAGTGCGCGGCGTCGACGGCGCCGGTCGAGGTGAGCGTGGTCGACGCCGCGAAGATCGAGGAGGCGCCGATGCCGAACCCGATCTCCTTGCCCTCCATCGCGCCGCCCGCGATCCGCAGCGCGCCTCCGTGGTGGGCGAACTCGCTCCACATCATCAGGGAGACGAAGGCGAGCCAGATGGTGGCCATCGCCGCGAGGATGGCGTAGCCCTGCCGGACCGAGCCGACCATGACACCGAACGTCCGGGTCAGCGCGAAGGGGATCACCAGGATCAGGAAGACCTCGAAGAGGTTGGAGAACGGGGTCGGGTTCTCGAAGGGGTGGGCGCTGTTGGCGTTGAAGTAGCCGCCGCCGTTGGTGCCCAGCTCCTTGATGGCCTCCTGGGAGGCCACCGCGCCGCCGTTCCACTGCTGCGCGCCGCCGAAGAACTGGCCGACCTCGTGGATCCCGGAGAAGTTCTGGATCACCCCGCAGGCCACCAGCACAATCGCGGCGACCGTGGCCAGCGGGAGGAGGATGCGCACGGTGCCGCGCACCAGGTCGGCCCAGAAGTTGCCCAGTGCACCGGTGCGGATGGGGGTCCCCCCTGCTCGAGCGGAGCCGAGAGCTCGGGGGAGGGCGAAGCCGCGCACCAGGGCCACGGCCACCGCCATGCCGACGGCGGCGGAGGCGAAGTTCTGCACGGCGAGACCGGCGGTCTGGACCACGTGCCCCATGGTCTGCTCGCCCGCGTACGACTGCCAGTTGGTGTTGGTGACGAAGGACGCGGCGGTGTTGAAGGCCTGGGCGGGGCCGACGGACCGGAAGCCGAGCGAGAGCGGCAGCACGCCCTGGATCCGCTGGAGCAGGTACAGGAAGAGGACACCGGCCAGGGAGAAGGCGAGCACGGCGCGGATGTACGCGGGCCAGCGCATCTCCGCGTCCGGATCGGCGCCGACGACCCGGTAGATCCATCTCTCCACCCGCAAGTGGCGCTGCGCGCGGTAGACGCCGGCCAAGTAGGTGCCCAGCGGTACGTAGGCCAGCCCCAGCGCGGCCATGAGAGCGAGCAGCTGGAGCACTCCGGCGAGTACGGGACTCATGACGCTGCTCAGAACCTCTCCGGGAAGATCAGGGCGAGGACGAGATAGCCCAGCAGGGCGACGGCCACGACCAGGCCGACGATGTTCTCGGCGGTCACAGCTTCGTCACCCCCTTGACGGCGAGGGCCACGAGCGCGAACACCGCGAGCGTGATGACGACGAAGGCCACATCGGCCATCGCGAACTCCTGGGATGAGAGACGAACGGACATCGACGATTCGAGGAAACGACCTCCTCTGCCCGATTCCGACCACCGTTGACGGCTCTCATACGGCGGCACACCCACCCTTGACGGACCTCTGACGACGCGCCACCCGACGGCGTCGGCGGGGTGGCGTCAAGAACCGGCCCGGGCGCGTCAGGGGGGTGTCAAGGGCAGGTGCCGAAGCCCTCGGGGGGCTCTAACGTCGAGCACATGGGACGCCGCGACGACGAGCGAGCCGGCACCGGTCCGGTGCCGCGGGAACCCGGCCGCGAGGCCCGCACCCATCCGTGGGCGCGGGAGCTGCGCACCTCGGTCGGCTGCTCCGTGGCGCTGCTCGTCCTGCTGCTCCTGATCGACTGGGGCACGGGCAGCCTCACCTGGTGGCGCGGGGTCCTCTGGTTCACGCTCGCGGTGCTGCTCTTCGTGGTGCTGTGCCCGCCCCGTGTCCGCGCCGGCCGGGGCTGGATCGCCTCCCGGTCGCTGCTGCGCAGCCGTCTGGTCCGTACCGACCTGCTGGTGTCGGTGCGCGCGGTCGACGGTGTCTGCCGGCGGCTGGTGCTGCTGGACTCCCTCGGCGGGCGGGTGGAGCTGGATCCCGAGGTCCTGGTGGACCATCCCGACGTCTGGTACCGCCTCGACGAGGACGCCCGGCACTGTGTGGCGGCGGGCAGGCTCCAGTGCGGGACGGACGAACTGCGCGCCATCTCCGAGCAGGTGGACCGGGAGACCGCACTGGCGGTGTTCCGGGTCTCGGGACTGGAGTCATGACACTGGGTGCCCACCCCGGTTCCGGCGCCGTGTCTCCCCCGGATGGCCGAAGGTGCGGTGAAACCTGCGTGTCCACTGGTCATGAAGTGACGTCTGGGTCGTCACGGCCGCTCTTGACGGAAGATTGACGCCTGCTCACCCGGGTACTCGTGAGCCCCTGCGTTACTCTCCGCATACGTTGGTGACCCGTCCGCGTGACGGCCCGGTCCGTGACGGCCCGGTCCGCACGCGAGCCACACCTCAGGAGCAGGGGCATGGCGACCACCGAGCACCCTCCCAGTCGTCTGCGCGCCTGGATGCTGGAGGGCCTGTCCGACATGGGCAAGGGCATTCAGCAGGCCCCGCACGCCCTGCCGGAGCCCCCGCACAAGGGACAGCGGTGGTGGAGGGTGATGTGCCTGACCGGCGTGGACTACTTCTCCACGCTCGGATACCAGCCGGGCATCGCGGCGCTGGCGGCCGGGCTGCTGTCGCCGATCGCCACCCTCGTGCTGGTCCTCGTCACCCTCGCGGGTGCCCTGCCGGTGTACCGCAGGGTGGCGGCGGAGAGCCCGCACGGCGCGGGCTCGATCGCGATGCTGGAGCGGCTGCTGTCGTTCTGGCAGGGCAAGCTGTTCGTGCTGACCCTGCTCGGCTTCGCCGCCACCGACTTCCTGATCACCATGACGCTGTCGGCCGCGGACGCCTCGACCCACCTGGTGGAGAACCCGCACCTGACGGCCGCGCTGCACAGCCACCAGATGCTGATCACGCTCCTGCTCATCGCGCTGCTCGGCGCGGTCTTCCTCAAGGGCTTCGTGGAGGCGATCGGCGTCGCCTTCGCCCTGGTCGGGATCTATCTCGCGCTGAACGCCGTCGTGGTGGCCGTCGGTCTGTGGCACGTCCTGACCGCCGGCCATGTGGTCACCGACTGGACCGGCGCGCTGACCGCCCAGCACGGCAACGTCTTCCTCATGGTCGGCGTGGCCCTGCTCGTCTTCCCCAAGCTCGCGCTCGGCCTGTCCGGCTTCGAGACCGGCGTCGCCGTCATGCCGCACGTGCGGGGCGACCCGGACGACACCGAGGAGCGGCCCACCGGCCGGATCCGGGACACCAGGAAGCTGCTCACCACGGCCGCGCTGATCATGAGCTGCTTCCTCATCGCCACCAGCTTCATCACCACGCTGCTGATCCCGGCGCCGGAGTTCAAGGCCGGCGGCCAGGCCAACGGCCGTGCCCTGGCCTATCTGGCGCACGAGTACCTCGGCAACACCTTCGGCACCGTCTACGACGTCTCGACCATCCTGATCCTGTGGTTCGCGGGCGCCTCCGCGATGGCCGGGCTGCTCAACCTGATGCCGCGGTACCTGCCCCGCTACGGAATGGCCCCGCACTGGGCGCGGGCGGTCCGCCCGATGGTCATCGTCTTCATCTTGATCGGCTTCCTGGTCACCTGGATCTTCGATGCCAACGTCGACAAGCAGGGCGGCGCGTACGCCACGGGCGTGCTCGTGCTGATCAGCTCCGCGGCGATCGCGGTGACCATCGCCGCCCGCAGGGCCGGCCAGCGCAAATGGACCATCGCGTTCGGGGTCATCTCGGCCGTGTTCCTGTACACGACCGTCGTCAACGTCATCGAGCGTCCCGACGGTGTGAAGATCGGCGCCTGCTTCATCGCCGGGATCATGCTGGTCTCGCTGCTGTCGCGGCTCGCGCGCTCCTTCGAGCTGCGGGTGACGAGCGTGACGCTCGACGCCATGGCGGAACGGTTCGTCAGAGACATCGCCAGCCGCAAGATCCGGTTCATCGCCAAGGAGCCCGAGCGGCAGGCGAAGTCCGAGTACCGCGACAAGATCGAGCAGATCCGCAGCGACAGCGACATCCCGCTCACGGAGGACTTCGTCTTCGTCGAGGTGACGGTCACCGACCCCTCGGAGTTCGAGGCCGGCCTGACCGTGCACGGCGAGGTCAGGCACGACCGGTACCGCGTGCTGGCCCTGGAGTCCGCGTCCGTCCCGAACGCCCTGGCCGCGCTCCTCCTCCATGTCCGGGAGATGACCGGCCGCACCCCGCACATCTACTTCGAGTGGACCGAGGGCAACCCGTTCGCCAACTTCCTGCGGTTCTTCCTCTTCGGCCAGGGCGAGGTCGCGCCGGTCACGCGCGAGGTGCTGCGCGAGGCGGAGCCGGACCGCGCCAAGCGGCCGCGGGTGCACACCGGCTGAGCCGCGCCCGCGAACGGCCCACCCCCGGGTCAGTCCACGCCGCCCGCGGCCCTATCGTGACCGGCATGCAGTCCTACACGATCGGGCAGGCGGCCCGGCTGCTCGGCGTCAGCCCGGACACCGCGCGCCGCTGGGCGGACGCGGGCCGGATGGCCACCCACCGCGACGACAGCGGACGCCGACTCATCGACGGCCGGGACCTCGCCGCGTTCTCGGTCGAGCTGGCCCGGACCGGCGGCGGCGAGGAGGGCCCCTCGTACACGTCGGCCCGCAACGCCTTCGCCGGCATCGTGACCGCCATCAAACTCGGTGACGTCGCCGCCCAGGTCGAGATCCAGGCGGGACCGCACCGCCTCGTCTCCCTGCTGACCCGGGAGGCCGTGGAGGAACTGGGTCTGGAGGTCGGCATGGAGGCCACCGCCCGCGTGAAGTCGACGAACGTGCACATCGACCGCACGTAGCAGAACCGCCTCACACCCGGGTACGCGCGCGATAGCCGCCGTCCATGCGTATCGCCCGGACACCGCTGACGTACCGCGCGCCGCAGCGGTCCTGCGGCAGGACCAACTGGGGGCCGGCGCCGTCGAGCCGGGAGCCGTCGATGGTCACCGCGAGCAGGACCGGAGCGTCGGCGAAGTCGGGATCGATCTCGGCCCACGACAGCAGCGCGTGATGCCCGTCGGCGGCCGTGACCGCGATCAGGAAGCGCAGCCGGTCCTTGCGCCGGGCCGGGTCGAAACCGGGCCCCGCCGCGGACAGCACGTCGTACAGGCGCGGTCCGGTGAACCGGTGGTGCTGCGCTCCGCTGGTGGCGCAGTCGAAGGCGACTCCCACCCCGTGCTGCGGCCACCCGAGCAGATCCCGCACGGTCAGCCGGGCCGGGCGGGCGAGGTCGCCGGTCAGGTCGAGCTCCGCGAGCGTCACGGGCACCACCTCCTGAGTGTCCGTACCCGAACGACCGCCCCGTACAAACGCACATGCAAGCCGTGCGTCACGTCTCGCCAGCTCGTGCAATGCAACAGGGGCCTTACACCTGGCAATTGCGGCAGTATGATCGCGGCACGGCCGTGTGAGCGGTCGTGGCAGGGCGCGACAGCTTCTTGCGTGCAGAGCCAGAGGAGTAGAACCGTGATGACCCGTTCCACGCGGCGGACCAGGATGCTGAAGTCGGGAGTTGCGGGGGCCGCGGCGTTGCTGGCTCTCAGCGCCTGCTCCTCCTCGTCCTCCGACGACTCGTCCTCGGCGGGGTCCGGCACGTCGGAGGCCGCCGCGCCGAAGCTGTCCGGCACCGTGACCGTCTTCGCCGCCGCCTCGCTGAAGGAGAGCTTCACCACGCTCGGCAAGCAGTTCGAGCAGCAGCACCCGGGCACCAAGGTCACCTTCAACTTCGGCGGCAGCGACAGCCTCGCCGCGAGCATCACCTCCGGTGCCCCCGCCGACGTGTTCGCCGCCGCCAGCACCAAGACCATGGCGATCGTGACCGACAAGAAGGACGCGGCCGGCACCCCGGTCACCTTCGTCCGCAACCAGCTCGAGATCGCGACCGCGCCGGGCAACCCGGACAAGATCTCCTCGCTGAAGGACCTCACCGGGCCCGGCCTGAAGGTCGTCCTGTGCGACAAGACCGTGCCCTGCGGCGCCGCCGCCCAGAAGGTGCTGGACGCGAGCCACCTCAAGCTGACCCCGGTCTCCTACGAGCAGGACGTCAAGAGCGCCCTGACCAAGGTCGAGCTGAAGGAGGCCGACGCGGCCCTCGTCTACAAGACCGACGTGAAGGCCGCCGCCGGCAGGGTCCAGGGCGTGGAGTTCCCCGAGTCGGCCGATGCCGTCAACGACTACCCGATCACCCTGCTCAAGAACGCACCCAACGCCACCGCGGCCAAGGCGTTCGTCGAGCTGGTGACGTCGGCCGAAGGCCAGAAGGTCCTGACCGGGGCCGGGTTCCTGAAGCCGTGACCGAGATCGACGAGGCCCGCGCCGTGACCCGGAAGAACGGGTCGCGGCGCGGCCGCGCGCTCGGCGGGGCCCCGCTGCCCCTGCTGGTCCCCGCCCTGGTCGGCCTGGCCTTCCTGCTGCTGCCGCTGATCGCGCTGCTGATCCGGGCCCCCTGGCGCAGCCTGCCGGACCAGCTGACCAGCGCCGAGGTGTGGCAGGCGCTCCAGTTGTCCCTGATCAGCGCCACCGCGGCCACCGCCGTGAGCCTGGTGCTCGGCGTCCCGCTGGCCTGGCTGCTGGCCCGTACGGACTTCCCCGGACGCGGATTCGTCCGGGCGCTGGTCACGCTGCCGCTCGTGCTGCCCCCGGTCGTGGGCGGTGTGGCCCTGCTGCTGGCCCTGGGGCGCAACGGTGTCGTCGGGCAATGGCTGGACTCCTGGTTCGGCATCACGCTGCCGTTCACCACGGCCGGGGTGGTGGTCGCGGAGGCGTTCGTGGCCATGCCGTTCCTCGTGATCAGCGTCGAGGGCACGTTGCGGGCCGCCGACCCGCGCTACGAGGAGGCGGCCACCACGCTGGGTGCCTCCCGCTTCACCGCGTTCCGCCGGGTCACCCTGCCGCTGATCGCGCCGGGCATCGCCGCGGGCGCCGTGCTCGCCTGGGCGCGAGCGCTCGGCGAGTTCGGCGCGACGATCACCTTCGCCGGCAACTTCCCCGGCCGTACGCAGACCATGCCGCTGGCCGTCTACCTGGCCCTGCAGAACGACCCGGCGGCGGCGATCGCCCTGAGCCTGGTGCTGCTCGCGGTGTCGATCGCCGTACTGGCGGGTCTGCGGGACCGTTGGATGACGGCCTCCTGATGAACCCGCCGCCGATCCCGACCCGCCCCGCATCCAGGACGTTCACCTCATGACCGACAGCGACCGGACCACCGCCGGCGTACGTACCGAGGGCGTGCCCGGGGAGGGCCTGGACGCCCGCCTCGTCGTCGAACGCGGCGGCTTCCGCCTCGACGTCGCGCTCACCGCCGCCCCCGGCGACGTGGTGGCACTGCTCGGCCCGAACGGCGCCGGGAAGACGACGGCTCTGCGCGCGCTGGCGGGCCTGGTCCCGCTCACCGGCGGCCATCTGCGCCTGGACGGCGCCGCGCTGGACCGCACGCCGCCCGAGGCACGCCCGGTCGGCGTGGTCTTCCAGGACTACCTGCTGTTCCCGCACCTGTCGGCGCTGGACAACGTGGCGTTCGGGCCACGCTGCCGGGGCGCGTCCAAGGCCGAGGCCCGCGCGCAGGCCGCGCGGTGGCTGGACCGGATGGGACTGGCCGACCACACCGGTGCCAAGCCCCGCCGCCTCTCCGGCGGCCAGGCGCAGCGCGTGGCCCTGGCCCGCGCCCTGGCCACCGGGCCCCGGCTGCTGCTGCTCGACGAACCGCTCGCCGCGCTCGACGCCCGCACCCGGCTGGAGGTCCGCGCCCAGCTGCGCCGGCACCTCGCCGAGTTCGAGGCCGTCGCCGTCCTGGTCACCCATGACCCGCTGGACGCGATGGTGCTGGCCGACCGGCTGGTCGTCGTCGAGCACGGCCATGTCGTCCAGAAGGGCACCCCGTCGGAGATCGCCCGCCATCCGCGCACCGACTACGTCGCGCAGCTCGTGGGCCTGAACCTCTACCGAGGTGAGGCAGAAGGCCACTGCGTCCGTCTCGCGGCCGGTCCCGCCATCACCACCACCGAGGACCTGACGGGAGAGGTCTTCGTGGCCTTCCCGCCGAGTGCGGTCACCCTCCACCGGGACCGCCCCTCGGGCTCCAGCGCGCGCAATCTGTGGCGCTGCGAGGTCGCCGGTCTTGAGACCCACGGCGACCAGATCCGCGCCGACCTGACCGGCGAACTCGCCCTCACCGCGGACCTGACCACGGTCGCGGCCGCCGAGCTGGACCTGCACCCGGGCGCGGCGGTCTGGGCGACGGTCAAGGCGGCGCAGACCCACGCCTACCCGGCCTGAGGCACCGGCCGCCCTACGGTGGTGATCACCACGTCCCCCACCCACCGCGAGGCACGCCCATGAGCCTGAGCATGCGCAACCAGTTGCCCGGCACGGTCACCACCGTCACCCCCGGCGAGGCGATGGCCCTCGTTCACGTGCGCCTGGACGGAGGCGGACAGCTCACGTCCGCGATCACCCGCGACGCCGTCGAGGACCTGCGTCTGGCCGAAGGCAGCGCCGTGCGCGCCCTGGTGAAGTCGACGGAGGTGTCCCTGGCCACCGGGCCGGTCGAGGGCCTGTCCATCCGCAACCGGCTGCCGGGCACCGTCACCGGGATCGCCCTGGGCGCGGCCATGGCGTCCGTCCGGGTCGAGGTGGAGGGCGGCGAGCTGACCGCCGCGATCACCAGGGACGCCGCCACGGAACTCGGCCTGGCGGCGGGCACACGCGTCACCGCCCTGATCAAGTCGACCGAGGTCGCCCTGGCCACCGTGTGACACGCCTGGAAAAGCCCTGGGGCTCCCGCCCGGATCGGACGGGAGCCCCATAAGCCGCTCGATCAGTCCTCGTACGCGTCCAGCGGCGGGCAGGAGCAGACGAGGTTGCGGTCGCCGTAGGCCTGGTCGATACGGCGCACCGGCGGCCAGTACTTGTCGGCCACCGAGACCCCGGCCGGGAAGACGGCCTCCTCACGGGTGTAGCCGTGCTGCCACTCCCCGCCGAGCGCCGCGGCGGTGTGCGGGGCGCCGTACAGCGGGTTGTCGTCCGCGGGCCACTGGCCGGAACCGACCTTCTCGATCTCGGCGCGGATCGCGATCATCGCGTCGCAGAACCGGTCCAGCTCGGCCAGGTCCTCGGACTCGGTCGGCTCGATCATCAGCGTGCCGGCCACCGGGAACGACATCGTCGGCGCGTGGAAGCCGTAGTCGATGAGCCGCTTGGCGACGTCGTCCACGCTCACCCCGGTCGCCTTGGTCAGCGGGCGCAGGTCGATGATGCACTCGTGGGCGACCAGGCCGCCGGGACCGGTGTAGAGCACCGGGTAGTGCGGCTCGAGGCGCTTGGCGACGTAGTTGGCGCTGAGCACGGCGACCTGCGTGGCCCGCTTGAGGCCCTCGCCGCCCATCAGGCGGACGTAGGCCCAGGAGATCGGCAGGATGCCGGCCGAGCCCCACGGCGCGGCCGAGATCGGGCCGACTCCGGTCTCCGGGCCGGCGTCGGGCTGGAGCGGGTGGTTGGGCAGGTACGGCGCCAGGTGGGAGCGCACACCGACCGGGCCGACGCCGGGACCGCCGCCGCCGTGCGGGATGCAGAACGTCTTGTGCAGGTTCAGGTGGGAGACGTCGCCGCCGAAGTGGCCCGGCTTGGCGAGGCCCACCAGGGCGTTGAGGTTGGCGCCGTCGACGTACACCTGGCCGCCGGCCTCGTGGACCTGCGCGCAGATGTCGGCGACGTGCTCCTCGAACACGCCGTGCGTGGACGGGTAGGTGATCATCAGCACGGCCAGCTGCTCGCGGTACTGCTCGATCTTCGCCCGCAGGTCCTCGACGTCGATCTCGCCGTCCTCGGAGGTCCTGACGACGACGACCTTCATGCCGGCCATCACGGCGCTGGCGGCGTTGGTGCCGTGCGCGGAGGACGGGATGAGGCAGATGGTGCGCTGCTCGTCCCCGTTGGCACGGTGGTACCCGCGCACGGCGAGCAGACCGGCCAGCTCGCCCTGGGAGCCGGCGTTCGGCTGAAGGGAGACCTTGTCGTAGCCGGTGACCTCGGCGAGACGGTCCTCCAGCTCGCGGATGAGGGTGAGGTAGCCCTGCGCCTGCTCGGCGGGCACGAAGGGGTGCAGCTGCCCGAACTCCGGCCAGGTGACCGGCTCCATCTCGGTCGTCGCGTTGAGCTTCATGGTGCACGAGCCCAGCGGGATCATGCCGCGGTCGAGCGCGTAGTCGCGGTCGGACAGCCGGCGCAGGTAGCGCAGCATCGCGGTCTCGGACCGGTACTGGTGGAAGACCGGGTGGGTGAGGTAGGCGTCGTCGCGCAGCAGCGCCTCGGGCAGCGCGTCCTCGGCGGCGGCGTCCAGCGCCTCGATGTCGCCCCCGACGCCGAAGGCGGCCCACACGGCGCGCAGCCGGTCCCGGGTGGTGGTCTCGTCGCAGGCGACCGAGGCGTGGTCGGCGTCGACCAGGCGCAGGTTCACGCCGCCTTCGCGGGCCTCGGCGACGACCTCGGCGGCGCGCCCCTCCGCCTTGACGGTCAGGGTGTCGAAGTATGCGCCGTGCACGACCTCGAAACCGCCGGCCTCGAGGCCCTCTGCGAGGACCGTGGCGTACCGGTGGGTGCGCAGCGCGATGTCCCGCAGGCCCTCGGGGCCGTGGTAGACCGCGTACATGCCCGCCATGACGGCGAGCAGCACCTGGGCGGTGCAGATGTTGCTGGTGGCCTTCTCGCGGCGGATGTGCTGCTCACGGGTCTGCAGGGCGAGGCGGTAGGCCTTGTTGCCGTCGGCGTCGACGGAGACGCCGACCAGGCGGCCGGGCAGACTGCGCGCGAACTTCTCGCGCACCGCCATGAAGCCGGCGTGCGGGCCGCCGAAGCCGATCGGCACGCCGAAGCGCTGGGTGGTGCCGACGGCGATGTCCGCGCCGAGCTCGCCGGGCGACTTCAGCAGGGTGAGCGCGAGCAGGTCGGCGGCGACGGTGACCACGGCGCCCAGCTCGTGCGCCTGGTCGATGACGGGCTTCAGGTCGCGCACGGCACCGGAGGCGCCCGGGTACTGCAGGAGCACGCCGTTGATCTCGCGCTCGGCGATCTCGGCCGGGATGCCCTTGCTGAGGTCGGCGACGACGACCTCGACGCCGGTCGGCTCGGCGCGGGTCTCGATGACGGCGATGGTCTGCGGCAGCGCGTCCGCGTCGACCAGGAACAGGCCCTTCTTGTTCTTGCCCATGCGCCGGGACAGCGCCATGGCCTCGGCGGCGGCGGTGCCCTCGTCGAGCAGCGACGCGCCGGAAGTCGGCAGACCGGTCAGCTCGGCGACCACGGTCTGGAAGTTCAGCAGCGCCTCGAGGCGGCCCTGGGAGATCTCCGGCTGGTAGGGGGTGTAGGCGGTGTACCAGGCCGGGTTCTCCATGACGTTGCGCAGGATGACCGGCGGGGTGAAGGTCCCGTAGTAGCCGAGTCCGATCATCGAGCCGAGGACCTGGTTGCGGTCGGCGAGCGAGCGCAGCTCGGCCAGCACCTCGGCCTCGGTGCGGGCGCCGGGCAGGTCGAGCGCGTCGGCGTTCTTGATCACATCGGGCACCGCGGCGGCGGTGAGCTCGTCGAGCGAGCCGTAGCCGACCTGCGCGAGCATTTTGGCCCGCGCCTCCTGGTCGGGCCCGATGTGGCGCTGTTCGAAGGGGATGCCCTGTTCGAGCTCGGAGAGCGGAATGCGCTGGGCGGTCATTGCGGAGGCCTCCTGGTCTGACACGACCTTCGAGGGACACCCCGGCACGGGTGCCCCGACGGCCTCCCCCTCTGTCATCTCAACCTGAGAGCTTCACCGGGCCGCCCGAGGGCTCCCGGTTTTCACCGTCGGTGAGAGCGGAAGCCGTCGACAACCGCTCTGCTTTCCAGAGTGACCTCGTCCGTGCGGTACGTGGGCCTGAGAGATTCCGGGGAGGATTTGCTCCTTCGGCGCCCCCGGTGGTGCCGGAGGGCTCTCCCGCACGGGGTCAGCAGCCGTTGCCAGAGTACCAGCGGGCCGACCGCACGGGTCTTCGAGTGGCCGCCATGCTGAATGTGCTCTTTTGTAGTGGTTACGGATGAGTTGCGACCACGTGGAGGGACAGTGCAGACGGAGATCGATCCGCGCAACCTGATCGGCCGCAAGGCGTTCGACCGCAGCGGCCACAAGATCGGCACGGTGGACGAGGTCTACCTCGACGACGCGACGGGTGTGCCGGAGTGGGCGGCGATACGCACCGGCTTGTTCTCCCGGGACGCCTTCGTCCCCCTGGAGCCCAGCGAACTGGTCGAGGGCGCCCTGCGTGTCCCCTTCGACCGCGCACTGATCAAGGAGGCCCCCGACTTCGGCGTGGGCCGCCATCTGTCCCCGGAGCAGGAACTGCAGCTCTACCACCACTACGGCCTCGACGTGGCCCCTCCACCGACCGTTCCGGACCACCATTTCGGCAAGCTGGCAGGCTCCGGCTCGGGCCCGGACGAGAGCTGAGCCGGCGGGACCGGAGGTACCGAAGGAACCAGAGGAAGGGGCTCGGCCGGTTCCAGGTCCGGGTCGTCCATCAGGAACGTGCGTACCCGGCCCGGCGCGGAGTCGGGGGTCTCGAAGCGGACGGTGACGCGGCCGAGGCCGCTGCCCTGCACCCATCCGTGGCCGTATTCTGCGTGCCGTACGTCGTGGCCCGCCGGCCACCGCCGCTCGGTGGGTGCCGGCTGCCGCTCGGCGGGTTCCTCCGGCCGCTCCTCGGCCGGGCCCTCCGCCTGCGCGCCCGCGGCCTGCGCGAACAGGTCCTCCTGGGTGTAGTCGGCGAGCCCGGACACGCCCACGCCGAGCAGCCGTACGCCGCCGGTGGTGTCCACGGAGTCCAGCAACCGGGCGGCCGCCTCCCGTATCACCGCGGGGTCGTCGGTGGGTCCGCGCAGTGTCTCGGAGCGGGTCAGGGTGGAGAAGTCGTAGCGGCGCACCTTCAGCACGATGGTGCGCCCCGACAGACCGGCCCCGCGCAGCCGCCGCACGCACCGGTCGGCCAGCCGCTGCACCTCCAGGGCCACCCGGACGCGGTCGTGGATGTCCACGTCGTAGGTGTCCTCGACGGACACCGACTTCGCCTCGCGCTCGGCGACGACGGGACGCTCGTCGTGGGCCAGCGCCATCGCGTACAGCGCGTGCCCGTGCGCTTTGCCGAGCAGGCGTACGAGTTCGTCCTCGCCGGCCTCGGCGATCTCCTCGACGGTGTGGATCCCGGCCCGCCGCAGATGGTCGCCCGTGGCCGGGCCCACGCCCGGCAGGGTCCGCACGGACAGCGGACCGAGCAGGGCCCGCTCGGTGCCGGGCTCGATGAGCACCAGCCCGTCGGGCTTGGCCTGCTCAGAGCCGATCTTGGCGAGCATCTTGGCGGCGGCCAGCCCCACGGATCCCGTGAGCCCCGTGACGGCCTGGATGTCGGCACGCAGCTTCGTCCCCGCCAGCCGGGCTGACTCCGCGTCCCAGGCGGCTCCCCCGGCCTCCAGGTCCACGAACGCCTCGTCCAGGCTCAGCGGCTCCACCAGGGGCGACAGCGCCCGCAGGAGGCCCATCACCCGCTCGCTGATGGAGCGGTAGAAGGCGAAGCGCGGCACGAGGTACGCGGCGTTCGGCGCCAGCCGCCTCGCCTGGGCCATGGGCATCGCGGAGTGGACGCCGAAGACGCGCGCCTCGTACGACGCCGTGGCCACCACCCCGCGCGGTCCCAGCCCGCCCACGACCACGGCCTTCCCGCGCAGACTCGGCTTGGACGCCTGCTCCGCGGAGGCGAAGAAGGCATCCATGTCGAGATGGAGGATCGTGGGTGCGGTTCTCACATCTACGATGCTGCACCACGCCACTGACAATGCCCCGGTTCCGGCGGCACCCGTACGGGCTCTCGAAGCCGGTCCGGGGCCGAGCACGCGGATAGGGCCGATGGGGCCAGGTCGGTGGCCGAAACGACCGAAGCCGGCCGAGGGGCCGCTCAGACGGCCCGGTTGCGCCGCCGGGCGAGCTCGTCGCCCGGGTTGTGCCCCACGAGCGTCTCCCCGGTGTCGATGCGCTCACCGTGCAGCTGCGACAGCGCGCTCTCCACATCGCGCCACACCACGCCGACGGCGATGCCGAAGATTCCCTGGCCTCCCTGGAGCAGGGCGTGCACCTCGTCGGGCGATGTGCACTCGTACACCGTGGCACCGTCGCTCATCAGCGTCATGCGCTCCAGGTCACGCAGACCGCACTCGCGCAGGTGCTGGACGGCGCTGCGGATGTTCTGCAGCGACACGCCGGTGTCGAGGAACCGCTTCACGATCTTCAGGACGACGACGTCCCGGAAGCTGTAAAGGCGCTGGGTGCCGGACCCGTGGGCGGGGCGCACGCTCGGCTCGACCAGCCCGGTGCGCGCCCAGTAGTCCAGTTGCCGGTAGGTGATCCCGGCGGCCGCACAGGCCGTCGGACCGCGGTAGCCGATCTGCTCGGTCGCCATGGCCGCCGCCCCTCCGCTGCTCGGCACCGCCGTCGGTCGCTGCGGAGCACGACCGGCCACGCCCCCGGCAGGGGGATACCCCCCGCTCGGTCGGAGCCGAGAGCTCGGGGGAGGGTACGGACCGCTTCCCCCGGCATTGCGTCCGGGGGCACCCCCAGCCGTACCGTCGCCGCTGCTTCTCACGCCGACCTCCGTCCTTGACCTGCCTCCTCGACGGTAGGCAGTCACCAGGGGTGCGTCAACGATCGCCACACTCGGCACGCCGAGTGATAATCACCCTAAGAGTGGTTTCGCGTACCCCATCGCCGGGAAAGGCTATCCGAATGCCACGGAGGGAGGCCGCAGGACCGTCTCCCGTGGCCCCTGCGGGCGCTTCACTGGCTGCTGGTGCCGAAGTCCTCCGGCGAGATCTGGTCGAGGAACTCGCGGAACTTCTCCACCTCGTCCTCCTGCTCGTCCGGGATCGCGATGCCCGCGTCGTCGAGCACCGTGTCGCTGCCGAAGATCGGCGTCCCTGTACGCAGGGCCAGCGCTATGGCATCGGACGGCCGGGCGCTCACCTCGACACCGCTGGCGAACACCAGCTCGGCGTAGAAGACGCCTTCACGCAGGTCCGTGATGCGCACTTCCGTGAGTTCCTGGCCGACCGCTTCCAGCACGTCCTTGAACAGGTCGTGGGTCAGCGGTCGCGCAGGGGCCATGCCCTGTTGGGCGAAGGCGATCGCCGTCGCCTCCCCTGGCCCGATCCAGATGGGGAGGTAACGGTCGCCTCCCACTTCACGCAGGAGCACGATCGGCTGGTTGGAGGGCATCTCGACCCGGACACCTACGACATCGAGCTCGTTCACACAGCAACCCTAGGCGGTGCCCCGACCGTTTGGGTAGTCGGGCCGGGCATGGGAGGAGGATCCAGCCGCCTCCCCGGGCCCGCTCACGGCAGCCGCACCCCCAGCGCGGTCTGGACGAGCACCGTGTGCAGCCGGACCGTGAGCTCCGCGAGCTCCTTGGCGCGGGCCTCCGCATGCGCCCTGGTCTGCGGGTTGCGATGCCGCTTGAGCGGGGCCACCACCTGGTCGACGAGCCCGGCCTCCCGGTCGGCGGCCGCCTTCATCACCCGCAGGTGCCGGGGCTCGATCCCGAAACGCCCCAGCTCGGAGACGAGCGAGGCCACGGTCACCGCCTCGGCGCCGTAGGCCCCGTCCGCCAACGGAGTGAGCAGCCCGTACGACTCCCACTCCCGCAGTTCACCCTCCTCGATACCGGCGGCGACGAGCAGCTCGGCCCGCCCGATCCGGGCCCCTGATGGCGCCTCTGCCGATGTCGGTACGGCCGCGCCCTCACGCTGCCGGCCGACCGCGGGCAGGTGGACCGCCTCGCCGCGCTCCATCGCGTCCAGGTACTCGCGGATCACCTTCAACGGCAGGTAGTGGTCCCGCTGCATCCGCAGGACCAGGGCCAGTCGCTCGACGTCGCCGGTGCTGAACTTGCGGTACCCCGAGGGGGTGCGCCGCGGCTCGACGAGCCCTTCAGACTCCAGGAAACGGATCTTGGAGACGGTGACCTCGGGGAACTCGTCGCGCAGCGCGTTCAGCACCGTGCCGATGCTCTTCAGCCCACTGTCCGTGGCGGCGGCGCCGTGCCCGGCACCGCCGCTCGGTGATTGACGCATGGACCTTCCCTGACAGGTCAGATGCCCTGCCGGCTCGAGTAGAAGACCAGCCGGTACTTGCCGATCTGCACCTCGTCACCGTTGGACAGAGCGACCTGGTCGATCGGCTCCCGGTTGACGTACGTGCCGTTCAGACTGCCGACGTCGGCCACCGTGAACGAGCCGTCCGGGCTGCGGCGGAACTCCACATGGCGACGCGAGACCGTCACGTCGTCCAGGAAGATGTCGCTCTGCGGATGACGCCCCGCCGTGGTCAGCTCGCCGTCCAGGAGGAAGCGGCTGCCGGAGTTCGGGCCGCGGCGCACCACCAGCAGGGCCGAGCCCAGCGGCAGCGCGTCGACGGCCGCCTGCGCCTCCGGAGACAGCATCGGCGTCTGGCCGGTGGCCTCGGCGTCGTAGGCCTCGAGACCGGAGATGGAGATCGTCGAGGTCGTCTCCGACGAGCGCTCCGGCGTCGCACCGGGCCGCAGCGGCGCACCGCAGTTGGAGCAGAAGCGGCTGTTCTCCGCGTTGCGGTTACCGCACCTCGTACACACCAGGGCCGACATGGACGGATCCTCCTGCCGCGGCTGCCCCGCGGGGGCATCGGACGCGTACGGGCCGGCGGCAAACCCTCCAGCCGTACCTGAGGTCGACGGTTGCCCGAAACCTATGCCGCCCGACTGGGCAGGGTCAACCGACGACGCGTCCTGACCGGCCACCTGGTCCCTGAACAGCGGACGCCGGCCCTCGGCGTCAGGCTGTGCGCGATGACGGGCCGTCGCGTTCTCCCCGCCCTCTCGCGCGCTCTTGCCGAACAACTTCGCAAACAACTTCACGGGCGATTCCCCTTGACCGAAACAGACCCGCCCGTGGGGCAGGACGAACCCTGACTGCATACACCGGTCGACCCGGACATCTTCACAACGTCCGTATCCACCAGACAGTTTCCACCACGCACCACCCAATCGGTGCGCCGACCCCCCGCAACCTCATGCCCCTGCCGGACGAACGCCATGCACCGCCGGTTCACCGCGAGGACGACCGAGCGTAGTCAGGCCTCTTCGCCGCCCGCAAGGCATCCACGACGATCTTGTCCGAACGGTCGATGGTCACGGTGGCCTGCTCCTTCTCCAGGGTCTGCACCACGCCTCCAGGAATGTTGAGCGCCGGTTCGAGGTCCTGCGGCTTGCCGATGACCTTGAAACGATACGGGGCGTTGATCTTGTTCCCGTCGACGTCCACACTCTTGCCGGCGTCGGTGAGATAAGTGTTCGCCACCACGCGTACACCGTTCACCTCGATCGCCTCCGCACCGGCCGCGCGCAGTTCCTGTATCGCGTCGAGCAGCATGTCCGCCCGGACCGTCCCCTTCGTGTCCTCGATCGTCACCGTGATGCCGGGCCCCTGCGCGGCCACCGTGCCCGCGAGGATGCCGAGTTGCTTCTCCTTCTCGGCCGTCTGCCTGCGGGCCTCCTCGGCCTGGTCCGAGCTGTTCTCCAGCTCCTGGCGCTGCTTCTCCAGACCCTGCTTCTCGTCTTCAAGACGCTGAGTACGGTCGTCCAGTTCATCGAGGATGCGGACGAGATCCTCCTGCCGGGCGCCACGCAGCGCGTTGTCGCCGCTGCTGTTGGAGGCGACCTGGACGGCGAGTCCGAAGCCGAGGCCGAACAGCAGCAGGGCGACGACGAGTTGGGCCCGGGTGAAGCGCGGCGGCCACAGCCCCTGGGCCAGCCGCTGGCGACCGGTCAGCGCGAGCTCGGAACTCGCCGCGGCGCTCTGGCCCGCACCGGCGGCCGCCTGCGCGGGCACCTCCTGGGGCAACTCCTGGCGCAGTCGCTGCTGCTCGGGCTGTGTGTCCTGCTGCCCGTTCTCGGGCTGTTCGTCCTGGTGGCTCATGACTCTCACGCTCGGAACACGTGCCGTCGGATCGCCGCGGCATTGGAGAAGATGCGGATACCGAGGACGACCACGACACCCGTGGACAGCTGGGCGCCCACGCCCAACTTGTCGCCGAGGAAGACGATCAGCGCGGCCACGACCACGTTGGACAGGAACGACACGACGAAGACCTTGTCGTCGAAGATGCCGTCCAGCATGGCCCGCAGGCCACCGAAGACGGCGTCCAGGGCCGCGACGACGGCGATCGGCAGATAAGGCTCGACGACCGCCGGAACCTCCGGCCGGACCAACAGGCCGGCCACCACTCCCACAACGAGGCCCAGTACGGCGATCACGATGTGCCCTTCTCAGTGCTCGGCTGTGCTGTACGTACGATCACACTCGGTGCTGCGGCCAGCCGGAGGTCACTCTCCACGGAGATGCCGGTCCGGATGCCGTAGTTGTCCTTCAGGGCCTGGAGGTACAACCCGTCGGGGCTGTCCTGGAACCGGGCGCTCAGCCGCTTCCCGTCCCCCACGGCGAGCACCGTGTAGGGCGGCACCAGCGGCTTGTTGTCGACCAGTATCGCGTCACCCGCGGCCCTGATCGCCGACAGGGCCGTCAGCCGCTGCCCGTTGATGGAGACCGCCTCGGCGCCCGACTGCCACAGCCCGTTCACCACCCGCTGCATGTCCCGGTCACGCACCCGGCCGGTGTCGGAGAAACCCGACGCGCCGCGCGGATTGCCGCCGCCGCCCGTGCCGGCCTCCTTGGCGTCGTCCACCACGAGCCTCATACCGGGGCCGTACACCTCGCTGGCGCCCGCCAGCATGCTCACCAGGTCGGCCTGCGGGTTGCCACCGGTGTGCCGCAGCGCCTGGCGCTGCCGCGCGTTCACGTCGTCCCGCAGCTTGTCGACGGTGCCCTCGAGCTCGTCGGCCGCCGCGGTCTCCTTGTCGATGCGGTCGATCAGCTCCTGGCGCTCCTTGGCGACGACCGGGGCCGCCACACGCGCCTGTGCCGCTCCCACGGTCACCACGAGCCCGGCCAGCACCAGCCCGCCCGCCAGGCCGAGCTTCGCCCGGACGGTTTTCGGCATGCCGCTCTCACCCGCGGCCTTCTTCCGAGCGGCGGCCTCGGCATAACCGTCGTCGAGGCTGTGGTCCATGACGTTGGTGATCAACGACATAGAGGCATCCGGTCGGGAGGGCCGCGCGGGGTTGCTCCGAATGGGGGGATGCTGCGGCATGCCGCACATCGTCGCACGACGCGGCCGTGACCTCCGAATGGCCCCACCGGCGTGCCGGGCAGGCAACCCTTGGGGGACACTTGTCCGGCACGCGCGCGTGCTGTCCGTTTTACCGGCCGACGCCCTGTTCCAGCGGCTGGCGTTCTACCGGCCGGCGCTGTCCACGACCGCCGCCCACTCGTCCAGCAGCGTCTGCGCGGAGGAGTCGTCGGGCCCCTCGGCCCATAGGTGGGTGACCGCCTCGGCGGGGTCGGGCAGGACCATCACCCAGCGGCCGTCGGTCTCCACCACCCGCACACCGTCCGTGGTGTCCACGAAGCGGTCTCCGGCCGCCTCGACGACCCGGCGCATCACCAGGCCCTTGACGGCCCACGGCGTCGCCAGGTCGCGCTTGAGGACGTGCGCACGCGGGATCCGGGCGTCGATCTGGCTCAGGGTGAGCTGAGTGCGCGCGACCAGCCCGATGAGCCGTACGAAGGCCGCCGTGCCGTCGTAGACGCTGCTGAACTCCGGGACGATGAACCCGCCCTTGCCGTCGCCGCCGAAGATCGTCCCTTCCTCGCCGCCGACCCGTGTGAGGTCGTCGGGCGAGGTCGTCGTCCACTCCACCTGGGTGCCGTGATAGGCGGCCACCTGCTCGGCGATCCGCGTGGTCGTGACGGGTAGCGCCACCCGGCCGCTGCGCCGCTCGGCCGCGATGAGGTCGAGCATCACCAGCAGCGCCCGGTCGTCCTCGATGATGCGGCCCCTCTCGTCGACGAGCGACAGCCGCTCGCCCACCGGGTCGAACCGCACACCGAACGCGGCCCCGGAGGAGGCCACGATCTCGCCGAGCCGCACCAGACCCGAACGCCGAATGTCGGCGGTCTCCGTCGGCCGGGCCTCGTTCAGCCCGGGGTTGATCGTCAGCGAGTCCACCCCGAGCTTGCCGAGCAGGCTGGGCAGCACGAGTCCGGCGCTGCCGTTCGAGGCGTCCACGACGACCTTGAGCCCTGACTCGGCGATCGCGGTGGTGTCGACGTTGCGCAGCAGCGATCCGGTGTACGAGTCGAAGACGCTGGACGGGAAGTACAGGTCACCGATCTCGCCCGGGAACGCACGCCGGTACTCCTGGCGCGCGAAGACCCGGTCCAGCTTGCGCTGGCTGCCCTGGGACAGGTCGGCGCCTTGTCCGTCGAAGAACATGATGTCGACCGAGTCGGGCACCCCGGGCGTGGTCCGGATCATGATGCCGCCTGCGCTGCCCCGCGCGGTCTGCTGCCGCGCGACCGGCAGCGGTACGTTCTCCAGGTCCCGTACGTCGATGGCGCTGGCCTGGAGGGCCGAGATGACCGCCCGCTTGAGCGCGCGGGCACCCCGGGAGTGGTCGCGGGCCGTGGTGACCGTGGAGCCCTTCTTGAGCGTGGTCGCGTAGGCGCCGGCAAGCCGTACGGCGAGCTCCGGAGTGATCTCCACGTTCAGGATCCCGGACACTCCGCGGGCCCCGAAGAGGTGCGCCTGGCCCCGCGACTCCCAGATGACCGAGGTGTTGACGAAGGCGCCGGCCTCGATGGTCTTGAACGGGTACACCCGGACGTTGCCCTGCACGATCGATTCTTCACCGATCAGGCACTCGTCACCGATGACCGCGCCGTCCTCGATCCGCGCCGCACGCATGATGTCGGTGTTCTTGCCGACGACACAGCCGCGCAGGTTGCTGTGCTGGCCTATGTACACGTTGTCGTGCACGACGGCCTTGTGCAGGAAGGCACCGCTCTTCACGACGACGTTGGAGCCGACGACGGTGTGCTCGCGGATTTCGACGCCGGCCTCCACCTTGGCGTAGTCGCCGATGTAGAGCGGCCCGCGCAGCACGGCGTCGGGGTGCACCTCGGCGCCCTCGGCGACCCAGACTCCCGGGGAGATCTCGAAGCCGTCGATCTCGACTTCGACCTTGCCCTCCAGGACGTCGGCCTGCGCCTTCACATAGCTCTCGTGGGTGCCGACGTCCTCCCAGTAGCCCTCGGCGATATAGCCGTAAATGGGCTTGCCTTCCTTCATCAGCTGCGGGAAGACATCGCCGGACCAGTCGACCGGAACGTCGGGGTCGACATAGTTGAACACCTCGGGCTCCATTACGTAGATGCCCGTGTTCACGGTGTCGGAGAAGACCTGGCCCCAGGTCGGCTTCTCCAGGAAGCGCTCGACCTTGCCCTCTTCGTCGACGATGGTGATACCGAATTCCAGCGGATTGGGCACGCGCGTGAGACACACGGTCACCATCGCGCCCTTTTCCTTGTGGAATTCAATCAGCCGGGTGAGGTCGAAGTCGGTCAGGGCATCACCGGAGATGACGAGGAACGCGTCGTCCTTCAACGCCTCCTCGGCGTTCTTGACGCTTCCGGCGGTTCCGAGTGGCTTCTCCTCGTTGGCATAGGTGAGCTCCATTCCGAGCTCTTCACCATCACCAAAGTAGTTCTTGACCAACGAGGCCAGGAACTGGACTGTGACGACGGTCTCATTCAGCCCATGCCTTTTGAGCAGCCGCAGCACATGCTCCATGATCGGCCGGTTGACCACCGGCAGGAGTGGCTTGGGCATGCTCGAGGTCATCGGTCGAAGGCGCGTGCCTTCGCCTCCGGCCATCACGACGGCCTTCATGTCGGAAGCGTCCTCCTCCAAGAGACGACGATCTAGCCGACTGCACCCGTCCTGATTGTCCCGCACTTTTCCCAGGCGGGCCATCGGAGTCCCCGCGGTTGCCTCGATGAGGGGAAGTCAGTCGGCCATGGCGTCCGCACGGACCAGACGGCGGACTTGTACCACGTAGAGGACTCCTGCCCACCAATAGAGCGTTGTACCCCAAACTGCGAACGCCCATCCGAAAATGGCCGCGAGTGACGCGATCCATCCGCTGCCGTCACTGAGCAGCAACAAGGGGAACGCATACATCAGGTTGAACGTCGCCGCCTTCCCCAGGAAGTTCACCTGCGGCGGCGGGTAGCCGTGCCGTCTGAGGACGCCCACGGCCACCAGGAGCATCAATTCGCGTGCCACAAGCAGAGCGGTCAGCCACAGCGGCAGAATCTCGCGCCAGGTGAGACCGAGGAGGGTGGAGAGAACGTAGAGCCGGTCGGCGGCCGGGTCGAGTAGCCGGCCGAGACTGCTCACCTGGTTCCACCGTCGTGCGAGCTTGCCGTCGAGGTAGTCGCTGACTCCGCTCAACGCCAGCACCAGCAGTGCCCAGCCGTCACTCTTGGGGCCACCGAACTCCGGCCGGAGGATCAGCCACAGGAAGAGGGGTACGCCGACGAGCCGCGCCATGCTGAGGATATTCGGGATGGTGAGGACCCGGTCCGTCTGGACACGGGTCTCCTGGACCTCCACCCGGGGGCCTCCTGTGGGAAAGATACCGACGATGCCTCCTGACTTTACCCCAACGCAAAAAAGCTCCGACCCCCGGGCTGTTTGCCCAGGAGCCGGAGCTCTAAAGGTAGTTCGGCGGCGTCCTACTCTCCCACAGGGTCCCCCCTGCAGTACCATCGGCGCTGTGAGGCTTAGCTTCCGGGTTCGGTATGTAACCGGGCGTTT